>JANOLY010000350.1:0-7823 GCA_031420055.1 Burkholderiales bacterium
CAGCCGCGTGCTGCGCGAGCACGGCATCACACTGGGCCGGCTTCAGCCCAGCGCCGGCAGCGGCGGCAAGGGTGGACTGGGCATGAGGGCCAAGGCCGAGATTGCCGACTACGTGCTCGTCTATCGCAACACCAAGCTGGCCGTCATTGAGGCCAAGGCATGGGACAAGCCCCTCACGGAAGGTGTCGGCCAGGCCAAGAGCTACGCCGCGAAGCTGGCGGTGCATTGCGCGCTACTCTTGCGATGTTCACGCTTTGACGCACACAGCCGAGCATGCAACAGAAGGGTCACGCCGGTCATCGGCGCGGCGCGGTTGATGCTGACGCTGTGGTGCTGGATGCGGCGCAATTGCGCCAGCGGTGTAGACGGCTTGCGGGTGGCTGTCGGCGGGTGACGCCGTGCCGGCCGAGGCCGGCGAGAAGCGCACGCCGGTGCGCCCGGCGCCGATCTCGGCCACCACGGCGTGCATCACCTCGCGCCGAAAGCGCGTGCGGTTCTCGATCGATCCGCCATACGCGTCCTGGCGGTCGTTGACGCTGTCGCGCAGGAACTGCTCCAGCAGATAGCCATTGGCGGCGTGCACTTCAACGCCGTCGAAGCCAGCCTGGATGGCGCGGCGGGCGGCGTGGCGGTAGCTGTCCACCCGGGCTGGCATTTCCTGCGCGTGCAGCGCGCGCGGGGTCGAGCACTCGGCCAGCACGATGCTGCCCTCAGGCCCCGCCACCTGCGTGCGTGACCCCGACGCGCGCGCCGTGCTGAACACCGGCAGCTCGCCCGGCGGCAGCAGCGACACATGCGAGATGCGCCCCACGTGCCACAGCTGCACGACGATGCGCCCGCCCTCGGCGTGCACGGTCTGGGTCACGTGCTGCCATGCGGCGACTTGTTCGTCGCGGTACAGGCCGGGTGTGTCGACATAGCCCTGCGCGGTGGGCGAGATGTGGGTGGCCTCGGTGATGAGCAGCCCGGCGCTGGCGCGCTGGCGGTAGTACAGGGCCGTGAGCGGGCCGGGCACGCGCCCGGGGCCGGGCGAGCGGTTGCGCGTGAGCGGCGCCATGACGATGCGGTTGCCCAGGGCGATGTCGCCCATCTGCAGGGGATCAAAGAGTGAGGGCATGAAGCGTGAACAGCGTGGGGAGGGGACGATGCGGGGCGCCTGCCAACCCGATGCAACGCGAGCCGCGGCCGCGGCCGTGGGGGCGGGTGCCCGGTGCGGGCGATCAGCCCGGGGGGCCGATGTCTACGGGCGCGTCAGGCGACACATCGGCCACGCCGGCCACCTTGCGCAGGGCGGCGGCCTGGGCCTTGGTGCACTGGCCGGTGATGACGCCTATCTCGGCCATCACGCTGCTGACCACCAGGCCGGCCTTGCGCAGGTCGGTGGCAATGGCCGCCACCGGGCGGTCGCCCGAGGCGGTGATGATCCAGGTGGGTTTGTCGGGCATGGCGGACCTTTCGTGGCCGTCAGGCTAGCACGGGGTCCGCCAGCAAAACACTCAGGGCGCTTGCACCAGCCCACGGCCGACGCGGGTGGCCGCGAAGGGCAGTGGCCGGGCCGTGGCTTGCAGCCGTGCCCACAGGCTGGCGCCGCGCAGGTTGGGGCTGGTTTCGGCCCACAGCGCGGCGCAGCCGGCCACGTGCGGCGCGGCCATGCTGGTGCCGCTCTTGGTGCCGTAGCGCGTGGGCCTTGGCACCGACGAGAACACGTCACGCCCCGGTGCGGCGATCTCGATCTTGCCGAAGTTGGAGAACGACGACGGCACCAGCGTCGTGTCCAGCGAGGCCACCGAGAAGATGGTGGGCGAATTGGCCGGCGCGCCGGTGCTGGCCGCGGCGTTGCCCGCGGCCGCGATGATCAAGCAGCCGGCGTTCAGCGCCGCCTGCCCGGCCGCGGTGTAGGCCGCTTGCACGGGGGCTTGCGAGCCCAACGACATCGAGATCACCGTGCAACGGTTGGCAATGGCCCAGTTCATGCCCGCCAGCACGCTGGCCGTGGTGCCCGAGCCGGAGTTCGTGAGCACCTTGCCCACGAAGATGGCCGAGCGGTGGGCGACGCCGTAGCGCGGCGTTGCGCCCGCCGGCGCCAGTGGCCCGCAGGCCGTGCCGACGCAGTGGGTGCCGTGGCTGTGCAGGTCTTGCACGGGCTGGCCGACGAAGGTGTTGCTGAAGAAGGCGCGGCCGGCGAAGTCGGGGTGGCCCAGGTCCATGCCGGTGTCCAGCACCGCCACGCGGATGCCCGCGCCGCTGCGCACGCTGGGCGGCACCTTGCAGGCGCGCAGGCCCCAGGTGGCGCCCAGCACTTGGGCGTCGATGTCGTCGGGGTCGGCCTCGTCACCGGCGCGGCGCAGGTCGCGGCTGATGGCTTCGGCGGCGCTGAGAAAGCCGCGCAGGTAATCGTTGGTGGCGCTTTCGGCGAACACGAAGTACTCGGGCTCTATGGTCTGCAGGGGGCTGTCGCTGGCGATCTCGTCCTGCACGCTCATGCCGCGGGCCTGAAAGGCCGCGCCACTGACCAGGGCCACGCCGATCTCGGGGAACACGAGGGTGTCGGCGTCGCCGATGTCGGCCACGTCGACGGCCTGGCTCGTGAAGTCGCGCGCGTCGGCCGAGCGCATGCCTTGCGACTTCATCGCCTTCATGCCGGCTTCTTGCGCACCTTCCTTGTAGGTGACGAGGTAGCGGCCGGTCTGCAAGCTGTCGCCGCCTTGCGCTTGCGCTGCCAGCAGCATCGCCTCGATGCCGTTGGTGGCGGCGGCCACGGCGGCGGGGCGGGCGGGGGTGGGTTTTCTGGCCATGGGGGCTCTCCTTGAAGGGTTGAACAGGGGCCGCAAATATGGCGCTGCGCGGTGGCGCGTCACATCCCAAACTCAGCGGATTGCCCCTCGCAAACCGGCCTTCGCGGGTCTTCGTTCTAGGGGTGCTGCGCTCAGCAGGCCAACGCCCGGCGGGCGCGGTGCAGGCGCACAAACAGGTTCTGTTCGCTGATTTGCAGGGCCTGGCAGATGTCGCCGCTGCTGCGCTCGTGCAATACCCGCATCTCGAGCACACGGCGCAGTGAAGCGGGCAGGGCCTGGATGCGCGCCAGCGTGTGGCGCAGCCGCTGGCGCTGTTCGGCCACGTCGTGCGGGCCGGGCAGGGGGCTTTCAATCTCGATGCGGTTGTCGTCGTCTTCGCACTCGGCGCCGCCCGTGCCGTCCAGGCTGTCGTGCCCGCTGCGCTGGCGCACCAGGTCGACGATCTTGTGCTTGAGGATGCCCACCAGCCAGCTGCGCAGCGCCGAGCGGCCCGCAAACGCGGCGCGCCCGCTGACGACGGCCTCGAACACGTCGTGCACCAGGTCTTCGGCCAGTGATGGGTCCATCAGCCGGCGGCGCGCGAACTGCACCAGGTGGGCGCGGTGCAAGCACAGGTCAGCCCAGCCCACGGCGGCGGGCTGGCCGGTGTGCAAGGCGGGATGGAGCGTGACTTGCAGTGGGGCGGTGTGGGCGGTGGTGTGCATGGTGGGTTGGGGTGGCGTGGTCGGTGACTACACTGTGTGCGGCCGGCCTCCCATGCACATCACCGAAGATCACAGCCAGATCACATCGGTGTAAGGACGCCGGCTCACGCGCCGACCAGCCCCCATGCCTGCCCACATCCTCGTCGCCGAAGACCAGACCGACATCCGCGACCTCATCGTGCTGAACCTTCAGCACGCCGGGCACCAGGTGCAGGCCGTGGCCGACGGGCGCGCCGCGCTGGCCAGCCAGGCCGAGCAGGCCAGCGACCTGTTGATCCTGGACTTGATGATGCCGGGGCTGGACGGGCTGGAGGTGTGCAAGGCGCTTCGCGCGCGCGGCCGCGCCACGCCGATACTGATGCTGACGGCCAAGAGCACCGAGCTCGACCGCGTGCTGGGCCTGGAGCTGGGCGCCGACGACTACCTGACCAAGCCCTTTTCCATGGCCGAGCTGCTGGCGCGCGTCAAAGCACTCTTGCGCCGTGCCGAGCTGCTGCGTGCGGCGCAGGCCGCCCCCGCGGCCAGCCAGGCCGTGCGCAATGGCGAGCTGGAAATCCTGCCCGTGAAGCGCGAAGTGCGCGTGGCCGGCCGGGTGGTGGAGTTCACCGCGCTGGAGTTCGATCTGTTGCTGCACTTTGCCAGCCACCCGGGCCGGGTGTTTTCGCGCGCGCAGCTGCTGGACAGCGTGTGGGGCTACTCGCACGAAGGCTACGAGCACACCGTGACGACCCACATCAACCGCTTGCGCGCCAAGGTGGAACGCCACCCGATGCAGCCGCGCTTCATCCTCACCGTGCGAGGTGCGGGCTACAAGATGCGCGACGCGCCATGAGCCGATGACGGTTCGCTTTCGTCTGGCGCTGACGGTCTTCCTCACCGGGCTGGCCACGGCCATCGGCGTGCTGGCCGCGGTGGCCATCGCCTTCCAGCGCTTTGAGCGCGAGACGACATGGCAGCGCGGTGACGACTTTCTGGCGCGGGTGACCATGCAGCACGAAGACCTGCTCGACCAGCAGCAGCGCCAGCCCGACGAATTCATTGCCTTCTTGCGCAGCCTGCTGCTGTTCGAGCCCGACAGCCAGCTGTACTTGCTGGACGCCAGCGGGCGCGTGCTGGCCAGCACCGGGCGCATGCCCTTGGCGACGGGATTCGCCGTCGCGCTGGGCCCCGTGCGGCAGGCGGCCGCGGCCGCAGCCGACGGCCGGCGTCGCCAAGCGGCCTACGTCATGGGTGACGACCCCGAGACCATGGATGCCGATGCCGTCGTCGCAGCCCGCTCTCTGCGCCGCGCCGTCATCGGGCCGGCAGCGGCCGATGCGGGCTATCTCTACCTGGTCAGCGGCACGCAGCGCCAACGTGGGTCGCGCTGGGCGCTGGTGGGCAGCAGCCTGGTCTCACCGGCACTGGGTTCCGTGCTGGCCGTCATCGTGCTGGCCACGGCACTGGCGGCCTGGATCATCGTCACCGTGACGCGGCCTTTGCGGGTGCTCAGCGACGAGGTCGCCGCGGCCGCGCGCGCGGGCTTCAGCGCGGCGGCGCTGCCGCCCATCACCCCCGCGCGGCCAAGGCCGCGCCCTCAAGCCGACGACGAGTTCGGCCGCCTGCGCGGCGGTTTCCACCTGCTGTTGGCCACGCTGCGCGCGCAGTGGGACGAGTTGCGCCGGCTTGACCACTTCCGCCGTGAAAGCGTCAGCAACCTGTCGCACGACCTGCGCAGCCCGCTCACCGCCACCGTGGCCTGCCTGGAAACGCTGGAGCGCCGCTGGCAAGGCGACCCCACCCGCGACGAAGACCGCCGCCTCGTCGCCGTGGCCTTGCGCAACACCGCCAATGCGGCCGGCATGGTGCGTTCACTGGGCGATCTGGCGCTGCTGGACGAGCCCGAGTTCAAGCTGCGGACTGTGCGCCTGGAGCTCGGCGAAGTGCTGGACGACATCGCCCTGCGCTTTGCCGAGCGCGCTGCCGCGCAAGGCGTGGCCTTGCAGTTCGAGCAGGCCAGCCAGGGCGCGCTGGTGGTGGATGTCGACGTGGAACTCTTCGAGCGCGCCGTGGCCAATCTGCTGGACAACGCCCTGAAGTTCACGCCCGCCGGCGGGCGCATCGTGCTCAGCGCCGCTGCCGTGGGCAGCCAGGTGCAGGTCAGCGTGGCTGACAGCGGCGCCGGCATCCCCGCCCACGACCTGCCGCACCTGTTCGACCGCCACTACCAGCGCCGCGACAGCGTGGCCCCCGCCACCAGCGACGAAGGCCAGGGCCTGGGGCTGGCCATCGTCAAGCGCATCGTCGAACTGCACCACGGCAGTGTGGCCGTGGCCAGCGTGCCCGGCAGCGGCACAAAGGTGACGTTGACGCTGCCGGCTTAAGGCATGCGCCGCGGCAGGGCCGCAGCCTCGTCACCCAAGTCCCAGTACAGCCCGGCCATCAGCTGCAGCGCCTCGCGCACCACTGGCGCCAGCAGGTGTTCGTCGGGCGCGTGCTGGCTACAGGCCGGGTAGCTGTGCGGCACCCACACCGTGGGCAGGCCCAGGATGTCGGCGAACACGTCGTTGGGCAGGCTGCCGCCCAGGTTGGGCAGCAGCGCTGCGGTCTTGCCCGTGCTGCGTTCTATGGACGCCATGGCGAAGCGCACCCAGGCGTTGTCGGGGTCCAGCCGCGTGGCGGCCATGAGCACGGGTTCGCTGACCACGATGTCGCCAAAGCCATGCGCGGCCAGGTGCGCGCGCACCACGCCGGCCAGGTCGGCGGTGTCGGTGCCCACCACAAAGCGCATGTGCATCGTGGCCTTGGCTGATGGCGGGATGGCGTTGACGGGGAAGTCCGGGTTGCCGGTGCGGTAGGCCAGCACTTCCAGCGTGTTCCAGGCGATCACGCGCTCGGCCGGCGTCAGTCCCGGCTCGCCCCAGTCGGTGTCGACCGCGGGGTCACCCGGGTCGCCGCCAAATTCCAGTGGGGCCAGCGCCGCGCGTACGTTGGCAGGAATGGGTGGCGGGCGCAGCCCGGGCACCCGAATGCAGCCGCGGCCGTCCACCAGGCAGGCGATGGCGTTGGCCAGCACCGTGCCCGGGTTGCGCAGCAGCCCGCCCCAGTTGCCCGAGTGGTGCGCGCCTTCGCGCACGGCCAACGAGAGATCGAAGTTGGCCACGCCGCGCGAGCCCAAAAACACGGTGGGTCGGTCGCGGCGCAGGCGCGGGCCGTCGCTGGCGATCAACACGTCGGCAGTCAGCGCCTCGCGCTGCGCGGTGCAGAACTCGGCCAGCCCGGGCGAGCCGGTTTCTTCGCCGGTTTCCAGCAGCCACTTCATGTTGAAGCCCAGCCGGCCGCCGCGGGCTTGCAGCACGGCGGCCAGGGCGGCCAGATTGATGCTGTGCTGGCCCTTGTTGTCGGCCGTGCCGCGGCCGTACAGGCGTTCGCCGTCTTGCACCAACTGCCACGGCCCGGCGCCGCGGGTCCACGACTTGTCCTGGCCGCGCACCACGTCGCCATGCCCGTACGCCAGCACGGTGGGTAGGTCGTGGGATTCGTGGCGGCTGGCGACGAGCAGCGGGCCATAGGGCGGCTGCGGGTTGGCGTGCACGGTGAACTCGAAACCCAGCGCGGCCAGTGCCGGGCCGATCTCGTCGGCCAGATAGGCGTGCAGCGCCGGGCCCGAGGCGGGGTCCTGGCTCTCGGTGCGGTGCGCCACGCGGCGCGCCAGGTCGCGCGAGAAATCGCCTTGGTCGAAGTGCGCCAGCACGGCGGCCAACGCGGCCTCGCGCGAGCCTGCCTGTGCGCCTGCCTGTGCGCCTGCCTGTGCTCCCATCAAGCGCTCTTGGCCACGAGCGTGAAGTGCTCCACCACCGGTGGCGCGGCAAAGAAGGTGCCGACGATGGCGCGCCATTCGGTGAACAAGGGCCCTTGGCGAAAGGCCACGGTGTGGTCTTGCAGCGTGGCCCAGTAAATCATCAGCACGTAGCGCTCGGGGCTTTCGATGCTGTGGTTGACCTTGAAGCCCATGAAGCCCTGGGCGCGTGTCACCACGCTGGCGATGCCGCGCTGGAGGGCTTCTTCAAACGCGGCCTGCTGGCCGGGGTGGATGCGGATGTCGCCGATTTCGAGGATCACGGGTGGGCTCCTGGGGTGAAGGTTTGGAATGGCGATGCGGGCTGAGGCCGGGCGAATAGAACAAGTGCGAGTCTAGGTTGCGCGACAACTCCGGCAGGAGGTGGCGAGCCGGGCACGGTGGGGTGGCGGATGGGTCCGTAGTACCGATGAAGCCGGGTAATGCCGGTGGAGGGAAGGGGCCCTGGTTCAAGGCAAACGCAGCAAAGCAAAGAGGGACTGGAGA
>JANOLY010000351.1:0-2060 GCA_031420055.1 Burkholderiales bacterium
CTCAAAGGCCTGGCGGTGGTGCGCGCCGCTTAACCCCCTCTCCCTTCAAGGGAGAGGGCTGGGGTGAGGGTGCAGTGGTGGCGTTAGGCAGTTTTGTTGCGCCCGCATTTGCCCTTACCCCAGCCATCTCCTTGGAAGGGAGAGGGAGCCTGACCCCCCCGGTTTGAACAGAGTTCACGGCGCCGTGAACTTCAGGTGATGTGCGCGTGAAGCCTGCTTTTTAGGATCCGTGGCACCCGTTCACAACCATGGAGATGAACATGTTCACGAAGCTCAAGTCACCCACCCGCCAGGCCCTGGCTGTTGCATTGCTGCTGGGCAGCGCGGCCAGCGCACAAGCGGCGCTGGTCAATGTGCGCGTCAGTTTCACCAACGTGGCGCCCGCCAACGGCATCGCTTTTGCGCCGCTGCACGTCGGCTTCGGCCAAGGCCTGTTTGATTCCTTCAACATCGGCACCACGCCCACCGCGCCCATCATTTCGGTGGCCGAAGGCGGCTCGGGCACAGCCTGGCAGCCGGCCTTCATGGCCGCCGAGCCACTGGCCACACGCGGCGTGGTGGGTGCCGGTGGCCCGGTGCTGTCCGGCGTCACGCGCACGCTGGACCTGGTGGTGGACACGGCGTTGAACCGCTTCTTCACCTTTGGCTCGATGGTGATTCCCAGCAACGACCACTTCATCGGCAACGACAACCCCACCGAATACCAGGTGTTTGACGCCGCAGGCAACTTGTTGATCACGCAAATTTCGCAGGCCGCCGACGAAATCTGGGATGCCGGCTCTGAAGCCACCGACCCCACCGCCGCCGCTTTTGTGGGCACCAACAGCCTGCGCACGCCGCAGAACGGCGTCGTGTCGTTCAACTTCTCGGAACTGAGTGCCAACAACGGCCTGACCACCGGCGCCGGCTATGTCTTCACCAACAACATCGCGTCCGACACCGAGATTTTCCGCGTCGGCTTTCAGGTGCTGAACAGCAACGTGCCCGAACCCACGAGCGCGGCGCTGGTGGTGTTGGCGCTGGGTGTGCTGGGTGCTGCGCGGTGCGCCCGCCCTGGCATCAGCCACCGCGCCTGAATCGACGCCTGAGCCGCAGGCCTGGGCTGCAACGTTGTAAGACGCTGCAGCCCTGCGCGACCTATGGTTGGCACCCACCACCAGCCCTGCGCAGCACCCACCCGATGAACACACCCCGCTTGTTGCTGGTGGAAGACGACGCAGCCGTTGCCGACGTGGTGGCGCTGCACCTGCGCAGCGCCGGTTTCGACGTTGAACACGCAGCCGACGGCCACCAGGCGCTGCGCCGCATAGAGAGCCAGCGCTACAGCCTGGTGTTGTTGGACGTCATGCTGCCCGGCACCGACGGCTTCGAGATCTGCCGTCGGCTGCGGGCGCAGGAAGCACGTGATGGCCCGGCGGGCCATCCAGCACACGTCGGCCCGGCGGGCCATCCAGCACACGGCGGCCCTGTGGGCCCTGTGCCCATCATCATCCTGAGCGCCCGCACCACCGAGGCCGAGCGGGTGCTGGGCCTGGAACTGGGTGCCGACGACTACCTGCCCAAACCCTTTTCGATGCTGGAATTGACGGCCCGCGTGCGAGCCCTGCTGCGCCGCGTAGACCAGCTGCAAGCGCAACTGCTGCTGCAAGCCACCGCACAGGTGCTGCAGGTGGGCAGCCTGCACATCGACATCGCTGGCCGCGAGGCCAGGTTGGCGGGCCTGCCGTTGAACCTGACGCTGCGCGAGTTTGATCTGCTGCATTTCATGGCCCGCCACCCGGGCCAGATCTTCAGTCGCGCGCAGTTGCTGCAGCGCGTCTGGGGTGACGGTTTTGACGGCTTCGAGCACACCGTCAACTCTCACATCAACCGGCTGCGCAGCAAGCTGGAAGGCGACACCGTGCCGCCGGCTGCCGTACCGGCCACACCGCTGCGTTTGATTGAAACCGTCTGGGGCCTGGGCTACCGCTTCAACGCACCCGGCTTGAGTGGAATTGCCATGCGCAGCAGCCGCGCCTTGGGCAGCGCCCCGACTGTGGTGGCCGTGTGAGCAGCGGCAG
>JANOLY010000352.1:0-4748 GCA_031420055.1 Burkholderiales bacterium
CCGGCACGACCTGACCTGGCTGCGGCGCACCGGCGAGCCCATGACGGCCGAGCACTGGAACAACCGCATGTCGCGCATCCTGGGCGCCGTCATCGGCGCGCCCGGTCGTGGCCAGGCGCCGTTGCTGTTGCTGATCAACGGCCGCGACATGGACGCTGATTTCAAGCTGCCCCCCGGCGATTGGTGCGCAGAGCTGGACTCCACGCAGTCCGACGGCCGCAGCGCCTGGCGACGCCACAACGCCAGCCACTTCCAGCTGCTGGCCCGCAGCGTGGTGCTGCTGCGCGACGCCAGCGCCGAACGAGAAGGAAACCGACCATGAGATTCCCCCGCGCCAGCGGCGTGTTGCTGCACCCCACGTCCTTGCCCGGGCCGCACGGCAGTGGCGACTTCGGCCGCGAGGCCTACCACTGGGTCGCCTGGCTGGCCAGCGCCGGCCAAAAGCTGTGGCAACTGCTGCCCCTGGCTGGCATCGGCCCAGGCAATTCACCCTACATGAGCAACTCGGCCTTTGCCGGCAACCCCTTGCTCATCGACCTGGCCGACCTGCAAGCCCAGGGCTGGCTGACGGCGGCCGACCTGGCGCCCGTGGCTGGGCTGGACGAGACCCAGGTCAACTTCGCGGCCATGTACCCCTTTCGCATGCAGCGGCTGGCCAAGGCGGCCGCCGCCTACGCCGCCAGCGGCACCGCCGAGCAGCAGGCCGACCACGCCCGCTTTGTGGCCGAGCACGCCAACTGGTTGGAGGACTACGCGCTGTTCATGTCCTTGTGCGAATCGCTGAACTGGGAGGACTGGTGCGACTGGGACCCGGCCCTGGCCCGCCGCGAACCGCAAGCCCTGGCCGCCGCGCGCTCAGCTCACGCAGAACGCATCGCCTTCTGGAAGTTCTGCCAATGGAACTTCTACCGCCAGTGGCTGGCGCTCAAGGCCTATGCCAACGGCCGCGGCATACAGATCATTGGCGACACGCCGATCTTCATCGCGTACTTGAGCGCCGAGGTCTGGGCCAACCAGCATTTGTTTGAGCTGGACGCGGCAGGCCGCGCGACGGTGGTGGCCGGCGTGCCGCCCGACATCTTTGCCGCCACCGGCCAGCGCTGGGGCAACCCGTTGTACCGCTGGAGCGAGCACGCCAAGGACGGCTTTGCCTGGTGGGTGGAACGTGTGCGCCGCACGTTTGAGCTGGTGGACATCGTGCGCATAGACCACTTCCGCGGCTTTGCCGGCTATTGGGAGATCCCCGCCAGCGAACCCACCGCCATCAAGGGCCGTTGGGTGCCGGGTCCGGGCGCGGCGCTGTTCGAGGCCATCAACCAGGCTCTGGGCCCCATGCCCATCATTGCCGAGGACCTGGGGGTCATCACCCCCGACGTCGACGCCCTGCGCAAGCAATTCGGACTGCCCGGCATGCGCATCCTGCAATTCGCCTTTGGTGGTGACGCCAGCGACCATTTCCTGCCCCACAACCACGCGCCCGACACCGTCGTCTACACCGGCACGCACGACAACGACACCACTGCCGGCTGGTGGGCCACGGCCAGCGACCGCGAACGCCACTACGCGCGCGGCTACCTGGCGACGGACGGCCACGACATGCCCTGGACGCTGATCCGCGCCGCCATGGCCAGCGTGGCCGACACCGCAGTGCACCCCCTGCAAGACGTGCTGGCCCTGCCCACCGAATGCCGCATGAACTACCCCGGCCAGGAGTCAGGCTGGTGGGGCTGGCGCTTCCAATGGGCGCAGGTGCAGCCCTGGCACTGCCAGCGCTTGGCCGAGCTGGTGCGGCTGTACGGCCGCGGCGGCTTGCCGGGCTGAGCGCGCGCAGCGCCGCCGCGCCGACGAAAAAAACTTCTGGCCTCGCCCGACTAGCTCACCCTGTGAGCTAGCTCGGCACGAAACTTCCTTCACGCAGCCGGCATGGCGCCTGGCGCGAACCTGAAGGAAGACTCATGCACCAAGCCACGCTGAACCTGGACACCCCCGCCGCTGACGCCTGCGAGCGCGCCGGTTTTGAGATGGGTTGGGACCACGCCCACCACGGGCTGGTGCCGCCGCCGGGACTGCTCTTGCCGCACACCCCTATCTGCCAGGGCTGGATGGCCGGCAAGGCGGTCTTCGGTGGGCGCACGCTGGGCGCCAGCCGTTCGGTGCGGCTGTGGCTGGCGCTGCGACTGCTGGCCTGGCGGCAAGGTGTGGGCTTCGAGGGCCAGCAGGTCACCGCGCACTACCTGGGCCAGATCCACGCCGAGCGTTGCCCCGTGCTGCGCCAGCCGCTGGGTGGCGCTGCTGACTCGCCGCTGGCCAGCGCGATTTCGCGCTTGAACCCGCAGGCGGGCTATGCCGCGGGCAACCTGGCCACACTCAGCCGCCAGGCCGCCCAGGCCCTGGCCACGGTGGATGTGATGGATGCCGTGCGCCTGGCCCGCCGCGCCGAGATGGATGGCGCAGCTGCGGACGGCCTGGCTGCCGCGGCCTGGTGGCGCCTGGCTGCGCTGCGCGCCTTTGCCACCCCCCTGCCATTCTTCGAGGCCGCGCGGCTGCCGCTGGCGCTGCTGCCGCCCAACCGGGAGCGTGTGCTGAACGCCGTGCAGGGCTTGCAGGTGCTGGTGACGCTGCAGTTCGCCACGCCGGGCTGGAGCGCACGCACACGCGCGCTGGGCGCGATGCTGCCGGCGCACACACTGCGGCACGACTTCAATCTGTTCGTCAGCGCCCTGGTGCCGCGTGTGCTGGAGGCCGGCCATGACGCCAAGTCGCTGCGCCGCGCACTGGAGGACGCCTGGCTGAACGAGCGCGTGCAGCGCCGCTGGCAACACTTTGTGCTGAGCCTGGGCGGGTCCGGTACCGAGTCACTGCTGGAACGCGCCGCCGCTGCCGGCCTGGCCGGCGTGCGCCTGATCAACCACGCGCCGCAGCAAGCCACCGAGGGCTGGGGCCTGCCGGCAGCGGATCAGCGCTCGTCGAAGCTGAGCACCACCTCGTCGCTGAGCGCATGCGCCTGGCAGGTCAGCACAAAGCCTGCCGCCAGGTCGGATGCCTCCAGGGCAAAGTTGCGGTCCATGCGCACCCGCCCGGCAACCACCTTGGCGCGGCAGGTGGCGCACATGCCTGAGCGGCACGAATAGGGCAGGTCCAGCCCGGCACGCAGCGCGGCGGACAGCAAGTTGTGGTCCTCGGGCAGCAAGCGCACCGTGCGCGTCACACCGTCGCGAACCACGGTCACGCGGGCCGCGCGGGCGTCGCCGGGCTGCGGCTGCGGGTCCACGTCGGGGGCGGCCTCAGGCGGCACACCAAAGCGTTCGATGTGGATGTGTGCCGGGGCCAGGCCATGGGCGAGCAACGCCGCCTCGCCTTCGTCGTTGAAAGCATGGGGACCGCAGACAAAAGCGTCGTCCACGCGCCCGGCCAGCCGCAGCAAGTCGGCTGCCTTGGCACGGTCGAGCCGGCCACTGTGCAGCGGTGAATCGACACCCTCGCGCGAGAACACGCTGTGCAGAGCCAGCCGCGTGAGATAGCGGTTCTTCAGGTCTTCCAGCGCTTCCTTGAACATGGTGCTGGCCAGCGTGCGGTTGGTGTAGATCAGCGTGCAGCGGCTGCTGGGCTCGGTGGCCAACGCCGTGGCCAGCATGGCCAGGATGGGCGTGATGCCGCTGCCACCGGCCATGAACAAGAGATGCCGCCCACCAGCCTTCGGCCCGGCGGCGGCCAGCGCCGCACCAAACCGCCCCTGGGGCGGCAGCACCGCCAGCACCTGTCCGGGTGACAGCGCCGTGTGCACCCAGTTCGAGAACACACCGCCGGGCACCCGACGCACGGCCACGCGCAGGCCCTGGCCCGGTGTGGTGCAGATCGAGTAGCTGCGGCGCAGGTCCTCGCCCGCCAGCGCCTGCCGCAGCGTGAGGTACTGGCCGGGCGCGTGCTGGAAGGTGGCAGCCAGCGCGTCGGGCACGTCGAAGTCGATCACCCGCGCGTCATCGGTCTCGTCGTGCAGGCTGCGCACGCGCAGTGGGTGAAAGTGCAGGCCGGCCATGATGCAGATCAGATCGGCTTGAAGTATTCGAACGGCTCGCGGCAGTCCAGGCAGCGGTGCATGGCCTTGCAGGCGGTGGAGCCAAAGGCCGACAGCCTTTCGGTGTGCATGCTGGCGCAGCGCGGGCAGGCCACGGCGCGCGGCCGGATGCGCACCGGCGCGGCGACGTCGGCTGCTTGCTCGGCGTCGGCAGCCACCGCGCACGGCGGCGCGATGCCGTAGTCCAGCAGCTTGCGGCGGCCCTCGGCGCTGATCCAGTCGCTGGTCCAGGCCGGTGCGCGCCGCTGGTGCACACGCACGGGGCCCAGCCCGGCGCCTGCCACGGCAGCGCGCACTTGCTCGGCGATGATCTCGGTGGCCGGGCAGCCGCTGTAGGTGGGGGTGAGCACCACATCGACACCGTCGGCCGAAGCGCGCACCTCGCGCACGATGCCCAGGTCGCAGATCGACAGCGCCGGCACCTCCGGGTCCAGCACGCCGTGCAGCACCGCCCACGCCGCCTGCACGGTGGCGGCATCGGCCTGGGCCGTGCTCACCAGCGGCCCCCGGGGTGCTGGCGCTGCAAGGCCTGCATCTCGGCCAACAAAAAGCCCATGTGCTCGCTGTGCCGGCCGCAGGTGCCGGTGCTGATGAATGGCGACTGCGCCGGTGCCGCCAGGCCGGCGCGGGCCAGCACGGCGTCCACTTCACGCACCCACGCCGCGCGCAAGCC
>JANOLY010000353.1:0-1730 GCA_031420055.1 Burkholderiales bacterium
GCCGTCGCAGCGCGCCTACATCACCCACACGCTGAAGTGCCGCCCGCCGCGCAACCGCAACCCCACGCCCGAAGAACTGGCGCAGTGCGAGCCTTTCCTGGTGCGCCAGATCCAGTTGCTGCAGCCGCGCATCATCCTGGCGATGGGACGCTTTGCGGTGAGTGTGCTGCTGCGCAGTGACGAGGCAATCGGCAAGCTGCGTGGCCGCGTGCACCGCTACCAGGGTGTGCCGGTGGTGGTGACGTACCACCCGACCTACCTGCTGCGTTACCCGGCCGAAAAAGCCCGCGCCTGGGAAGACCTTTGTTTGGCTGCTGACGTGGCTGCCGATGGGGCGGCCGACGGGGCTGCCGATGGGGCTCCTGACGTGGCCGGGCGGCCTGCTGCAGATCGCCAATGATCGCCCGCGACACACCGGACGAATTGCGCGCGCTGCGCACCGAAGTGACGCAGTTCCGGCGCCTGTGCAACAACGTGCCGGTGGCCATGGCCTACTACGAGCGCCGGGGCAACATTTGCCGCTACGCCAACCACGGCTACGCAGCGCTGTTCGGCTTTGACGAAGAGTCGATTCTCGGCCGCCCCGTGGCCGAGGTCATTGGCGAGACGGCCGCGCAGGCCATCCAGCCGCAGGTCGACGTGGTTGTCAGTGAACTGCGCAGCGTGTTCTACGAACGCCAGCTGCCTGGCGCCGACGGCCAGTTGCGCTCGATCGAAGTCCACCTGCTGCCGCACGTGAACGGCAGTGGCGTTGCCATCGGCGCCTTCGTGCTCATCAGCGACATCTCGCGCCACCGCCGTGCTGAAGCCGCGCTGCGTGAAAGCGAAGAACGGTTGGCCAAGTTCATGCACGCCAGCGCCGAAGGCATCGTCTTTCACAAGGACGGTTTCATCACCGACGTCAACCCGCCTCTGCTCGCGCTGCTGGGCTACACGATGGCGCAGATGATGGGCCGCTCGACGCTGGACTTCATTGCGCCCGAAGAGCGCCAGAGAGTGGTCGATGTCATGAAGGCCGGCGCCGAGATCGGCTACGACAGCATCGGCATTCACGCCGACGGTTCGCACGTGCCGGTTGAATTCATCGTACGCACCATGCACTACCAGGGCCAACGGCATCGCATGACGATCGTGCGCGACATCCGCGACCGCTTGGAAGCGCAGGCCCGCATCCACCACATGGCGCACAACGACGCGCTGACCGACCTGCCCAACCGCGCGGCGTTCATCCAGCGCGCCACGGCGCTGCTGGCACAAGCGCAGTCCCAAGGCGCAGACCAGGGCCTGGCGCTGCTGTTCATCGACCTCGACCACTTCAAGCGCGTCAACGATTCCCTCGGCCACCCGGTGGGGGACAGGCTGTTGCAGACGGTGGCGCATCGCATCATCGCCACCGTGCGCGAAGCCGACGTCGTGGCGCGTTTTGGTGGCGACGAATTTGTGCTGCTGCTGTCCGGCACGGCGTCACGGGCAGCGGTGGCGGAGGTGGCTGCCAAACTGCTGGCAGCGATTGGCGCGCCGATGGATGTGGCGGGCGCGTCGATCTCGGTCACGCCGTCGATCGGCGTGGCAATGTTCCCCGAGCATGGCGCGAGTGCGACCGAACTCATCCAATACGCTGACATCGCCATGTACGAGGCCAAGGCAGGCGGCCGCGCGGCGTACAAGTTTTTTCATCCCGACATGGCGGCTGCGGCCGAGGCTGAACTGGCGTTGGAAGGCCGCCTGGC
>JANOLY010000354.1:0-11462 GCA_031420055.1 Burkholderiales bacterium
CATTGCCAAGCTGCTGGACGGCGGCAGCACGCCCTCGGGCCAGCCCTACCTGGTGATGGAGTACGCCGACGGCGACACGCTGGGCATCTGGTGCCAGCGCCAGAAGCTCGGCCTGGCCGCGCGGCTGGCGCTCTTTCAAACCGTGTGTGATGCGGTGGCGCACGCGCACCGCCACCTGGTGATCCACTGCGACATCAAGCCGGCCAATGTGTTGGTCAACGCCGAAGGCCGCGCCATGCTGCTGGACTTCGGCATCTCGCGCATGCAGGGCCAGGGTGACGACGCCGCGCTGGCCATGACACCGGCCTACGCCAGCCCCGAGCAAATGGCCGGCCAGGTGCCGGGCATGGCCAGTGATGTCTTCAGCCTGGGCCGCTTGCTCGCCGAGTTGCTGGTGCCCGTGGCGGCCAGCCACACGCGCGGGTTTGAGTTGGCGGCGGTGGTGGCGCGCGCTACCGCGCACGACCCCGAGCAGCGCTACGGCGCGGTCGGCGCGCTGCAAGCCGATTTGCGCCGGCTGCTCGCGCACCAGCCCCTGGCGGCGCTGGCAGCCAGCCGCGCTTACCTGGTGCGCAAGGGCCTGCGCCGTCATTGGCCCTGGGTACTGGCTGCCGCACTGGTGCTGACGCCCGCGGTGGCCTTCACCGCGCGGCTGATGGCCGAATTGACACACGCGCAAGCCGCCCAGGCCCAGGCCCAGGCGCAAGCCCGCGAAGCCCTGGCGCGGGCGCTTGCCGCCGAGCGCGCAGCCATGCAACGCAGCGGCACGCCGTCCACGCCCGCCTCGGCGCCCGTGCCGCCCGTGCCGAACCGCCCCTGAGCTTGCGCGTTATTCGGTGGTTCGGGCATCGGCGCCGACGTAGACCTGGCGGCGCGCCGCGTTGACGACCAGCGCTTGCCAGCGCCCGACCTGTCCCGGGGTTGCCGAGAACTCGGTGTTGAACAGCGCCGGCCCGTTTTGCACGATCAGCAAAGCCAGCCTTGCCGACGGCAGGTGGCCTGCGTCGGCAGCATCGATCACCCGACCGTAGGCCTCGGCGTAGCGGGCGCGCTTGAAGCCGTCGATGGCGCGCTGGTAGCTCTGCTCCTGCTTGGCGCTGGCGTTCGTGCTGGCCTGGGCCTGGGCCTGGGCCACCGCAGGCCCCAGGCAGACCAGGGCCAGGGTTGCCAAGGCCATCACAGTGGCGGCCAGCCAGGCGCGGCGCGCCTTGGGCCCCGTCGGCTCGCGCCAAGTTGTTAACTGCTGTGTCTGTGCCATCGCCTGCTCCTTCATGCCCGACCCGGCCGGGCTCGCGTTGTGGATCAAACCATAGGGGACCCAGTGGTCCTTGTTGATCTCAACGAGATGGAAGCTGCATTCCTATCAAGTGCGGCTCAGCTTTCGAGCTCGCGCTGCAATTGCGTCGCCAGCCAGGCGCGCGCGAAGCGCAGTTCGCGGTCGACGGTGGCCACCGACAGGTCTAGCACGGCGGCGATGTCCTCGCGCTTGAGACCACCGAAGTAGGTGAGCTGCAGCACTTCGGCCGCGCGCGGGTCGGCCTTGGCGAGTTGCGTCAAGAGCGCGTCCAGCGTCAGCAAGTCGGCGATGTTCGACTCCTCGCCGTGCTCTGACACCGTGTAGGTCAGCCGCTGCCAGCTGCCGCCGCGCTTGTCGCACTGGCGAGCACGCGCGTGGTCCACCAGCACCGAACGCATGGCCATGGAGACGGTGCCAAAGAAGTGCGCGCGGTCCTGCCAGGCGGGGGGCGACTGCATCAGCTTGAGCAGGGTCTCCTGCAGCAAGTCGCCCGCGGCCAGCGAGGGCGTTTCGCCACCGCCCAGGCGCGACGCTGCCATGCGCCGCAACTCGGCCTGCACGAGCCCGATCAGGTCACCAAAGGCGGTGCGGTCCCCGCCTTGCCAGGCGTGCAGCAGCTGCGTGATGGGTTGCGGGCCGGCGGCGGACATGCCGACATCTTGACATGGCCGCCTTCGTCCCTGGGCGGCGTTGACACGACGCCTCAGGGGCTGGCGCGGTCCGGCCACTTGCGGGCGAACCTGTGTGTGCGCCCGATGCAACGCTGACGGCCGGCCACCGTCGACTTTCACCGGCCGCGAACAGGCACGACCGACCCGTCGGCGATATGCGTGGCTTCGAACTCACCGCCCTGAAGCGGCCGTCCGCATATGCGATGGCGCCCCGGTCCACTGCGAACGCCACCGCCCGGAACAGACCACGCTGTACCGCTTGGTGCAGCAGCACGCCGCTACCTTCATCGAGCACGCTGGGGCCAACGCGCAGCGCATGTCGTTTCAGCGCTATGTGCTGGCGACCCTTCTGGAGGAGGTCCTGGTGGCCATCACGCTGCGCCTGCAGGTAATGAGATGGCCAGGCGCAGGCTGACCTCGGCTTCTGGCATGCGCTCATGTGCCAAGATTGCTGCCTCCGACGTGAACCGCCCAAGTTGCATCCAACTTGCGGGAAGCCTGCGCGAGCACGGCACGGCAACCTGCCCGCTGTGGCTTGCGGGTCAGCGTCATCACAGGCGGGCCAAGGACAGTATGCGTACCAGTGCAAGCTTCTCGCCCTGCCGGACCTACAGGTACGAACTGTGGCGGGAGTGGGCCGGCGGAACTGATTACGTCGTGTTCGTGGGGCTCAACCCCAGCACGGCCGACGAGGCCGAAGATGACGCGACGATCCGGCGCTGCATCGGTTTCGCCAAGGCCTGGGGCTACGGTGCACTGTGCGTGGCCAACCTCTTTGCCTACTGCACCAGGTGGCCCCAGGTGATGAAGGCGGCGCCTGACCCCGTTGGCCCGGACAACAACCAGCGGCTGCTCACCACTGCAGCCCAGGCTGCCGTCGTGGTCGCAGCGTGGGGCACCGAAGGTACACACCTGGGTCGCGACGCTGAGGTGCGCGAGCTGTTGCCAAGGCTGCACTGCCTGAGGCTGACCAAGCACGGCCACCCCGCACACCCGCTGTACCTGCCCAAGGCCCTCCAACCGGTGAGATGGGAAGCCGCACGATGACCGTCTTGCGTTGGCGCCCGAAGCAACTGCCGAGAGGCGCCGGCCTGACCAGCCAGGAAACGAGACGGTCACGCAATGCCGATCACTTTGTGAGTCTGGACACTCAAGCGCCATTGAGGATGTGCCAGGCAGTATTCAACCGCCAGCCTCGTGTTGCGCTTGCCTTGCAGACCGTCCATCGGCTGCAAAAAGAAATGCTGGAAATCAAGGTCGACGAAGCGTTCGGGCATGGCGGTCAACTGAGGAAAGACAAGCTTCAACTCAGTGCCGCTGGTGAGCACGACCTCGGCAATGGCCTTGGGGCTGACGCAGATCCAGTCCAGCCCTCGCGGCGCAGGCTGGGTGCCGTTGGTCTCAACGGCCACCTCAAACCCAAGCGAATGCAGGGCTTCGATCAGTGGCTCGTCCAGCTGTAGAAGCGGCTCGCCCCCTGTGCAAACCACCAGAGGCTTGCCGCGCTGGCCGGTGGGCCATTGGTCGGCCACCGCACGAGCCAGGGACTCGGGTGCATTGAACTTGCCACCACCTGGTCCGTCAGTGCCCACAAAGTCGGTATCGCAAAACTGGCAGACGGCCTTGCTGCGGTCTTCTTCCCGGCCGGTCCACAGGTTGCAGCCCGCGAACCGGCAGAAGACGGCCGCGCGACCTGCCTGGCCGCCCTCGCCCTGCAAGGTGTAGTAGATCTCTTTGACCGAATACGTCATCGTCAAACCGGCAAGGCCGGCCCTTCGTCGCCGACCAAAGCGATCGCTCCGCAACCGCGGGTCTCGTACAGGTCGACACGATCAAGCTGGGGCAGTTGTGCACGCGCCTTGCGCAGGATCCAGTCGGCGATAGTGGCTGTGTCGCAGTCGGCCAGGTCATCAATCTCATGCAGGGACTGGTGATCCAGCGCCTTGAAGATCGGGTTGAAGATTTCCTTGACGTCACCGAAGTCGATCGTCCACCCCATCACCTGATCGAGCGGCGCCGAGAGGTGCAGGCGCATCGTGTAGGTGTGGCCGTGAATGCGCCTGAGCGCACTGCCGTCTGGCGCGTGCTTGAGTTGCAGCGCGCTGTCGAGCGTGAGCTCCTTCCAGATGCGGTAGCGCTGTCCGTCGTAGTTGGCGCCGCATGAGCCCGTCTCGTAGACGGTGATCCACGACAGTTCTGGCAACTGGGGCTTGATGCGTTCCCACAACCAGCTGGACAGCATCTCGCTGGTCGGGTTTTCCAGCCCAGGCGCGTCATTCAGACAACCATAGTTGAGCTGGTGATGGAAGGGCGCCCAGATCTCGTCAAGGTGGTCGTAGTCGATGCTGAGGTCGCCAGTTCCAAGGTTCTGTTTCGCGTGAACGATCACCTCGAAGCCGTGCCCATGCATGCGCCCGCACTTGTGGCCCATGGGCACATTGGGCAGCCGATGCGCGGACTGGAAGATGTAGCGCCGCCACACGTGCGCGTGGCCTGCCAGGTCCAGGTCTACGCCTTCATGCGCCGTGCTCTGAATGCCGATCTGCTCGATGCCGGGAACGTCCAGGTGGTCTCGCACCCACCGAGCCAGGTTCTCGTCGGTGGGTTGCTGGACCTGCTCGTTGAGCAAGCGGTAGTCGAGCTGCGCGATTCGCGTCTCGAGGGTCGTGCGCAGTCGGTCGACTTCACCCCCCGGGAACTGCGCCCAGCCAGCCGGCAGCGCGCAGCGCACACTGGCCAAGAAGCTGTGTCCATGCAGCCGGCGGGAGCGGTGGCCGACCGGCAGGATGTCGACGTGACGCGCAGCCTCAAAACCGGCCGAAGCGGAGAACAGGGTCTTCGTGGTCATGGTCAGGTCATTTCGAAACGAACGTACAGCGGATCTTTCACGCCGGCTTCGGTGAAGCCCTTGGCGCGCAGCACACACGAGTCGCAGGCCCCGCAGGGGCGACCGTCCTCGCCAGGGTCATAGCAACTGCTCGTCTCGGAGTAGTCCACCCCCAGTCGCAACCCTTCCTTGACGATCTGCGCCTTGGTCAGGCTGATCAGGGGTGTGTGGATCTTTAGCTTCTGGATGCCCTCCACGCCGGCCTTGGTTGCCAGGTTGGCCATGGTTTCGTAGGCAGCGATGTACTCCGGACGGCAGTCGGGGTAGCCGGAGTAGTCGAGCGCGTTGACACCGACGAAGATGTCGGAAGCACCCAGCGTCTCGGCCCAGGCCAGGGCGAAGCTCAGGAACACCGTGTTCCGCGCGGGGACGTACGTGATCGGGATGCCGTGCGCCATGTCGCTCGCCGAGCGCCCCTTCGGGACGTCGATGTCGGCCGTCAGAGCCGACCCTCCGAACTCACGCAGGTCGATTTGCGCAATGACGTGCTTCGCAACACCTTGCGTGTGCGCTACCGCTTCGGCTGCGGCCAGCTCCTGGATGTGTCGTTGGCCGTAGCGGAAGCTCAGTGCGTACGGCTGGAAGCCCTGGCTTCGGGCGATGGCGAGCACCGTGGAGGAGTCGAGCCCTCCGCTGAGCAGGATGACCGCGGGCCGCTGAGCGGGTTTTGAATCTGATATGCCGAACTCCCCGAGCAGCCCAGTTACTGGACAAAGATACAGTTTAATCGCCAGCCACAGCATAGAGATCTGGTGGGCCTGATACCGGACATGTGGCACCGATGATGGCGCCGGGTGCCTGCACCGAGACTCCGTAGCGTCGGGCGCACTTGATTACGGCATTCTGACCTGAGCGATGGCTTGATCGGCCGCGAGCGCCCGCTCGATTGCATGGGACGCCCGGCGGCTCAGCACCCACTCCAGGTGAACCCTGGCCCGGGTCAAACCGACGAACAGCAGGCGCCCCGTCATGGGGTCGAGATCTGCAAAGTCGCACTCGGTGAGTACGACCGCAGGTGCGGCCTGCCCCTTGAATCGCCGGACCGAGTCCATCATCAGGTCGCCGTCGGCCCAGACAGCACCGCCGCCATCGTCGTAGCGGCCGGTGAAACGCCGAAGGCGCCAGGGGCCGAGGTGGTCGAGCGACTGCAAGGCGGAACGCTCACGCCCTCGCAGGCTGACGACTGCCACATCACCAGCGCCGAAGCCCCGTTGGAGGCACCGTTCGACCGCCTGCTCGGTGCTGCGCACCACCTTGTCAGGGCTCTCGTAAACGATCGGATCCGGCAGTTCGCCTTCGTAGGGCGAGAGCGCCTCGACTTCCGTTCCCGCCAGGCGCAAGCCGTTGATCAACCTGACCAGCGCACGAGGCGAGCGGAAGTTCTCGCTCGAGGTCACAGTCACGGCACCGGCCACGTCGAAAGGTGCCCGGTCGGTGTAGAGCTGCTGCGCGGGGTCTTCGAGGAGGATGGCCCGCCCATCCGGCCGCAGTCGGGCCAACAGCGCCTGCACCCACTCTGGCTGCAGATCCTGCATTTCATCCAGAACAAGAAGATCGAGATCCGGTTCCGATCGGGTGATCGCCTCGATGCACTGGTCGGCCAGACTCTGGAAGGTACTCGGCAAGCCGAAGTCCACTGGCTGACCGGAACGGCGAGCCAGTCGCAGCGCGAATTCATGGAACGTCTCAGCGGGTGTTCGCACCGGGGCAACCCGTGCGATGTGATCAGCCAGCGCCCGGTTGAAGCAGATGAAGGCCGCCTTCCTGCCGGCAGCATCCGCGTCACGCAACATCCGAAGGGCGAGCTGTGTCTTGCCGGATCCTGCCGTGCCAACAACCCGGATCACGCCGGAGGGCGAGTCGATGCGTGGCACCCAAGTCGCAAGCCCGGCTGACATACGGGTTGTCGCCGTCTGCAGGCGTCCGGCGAGTGCCGACACATCCGGTTCAACACGGAAGCGGTTCTCGAAGAAGGCCAGGACGCGCTCGCATGTCGGTCCGTCGCTGGTACCCGGCCCAAGAACCTGAGCCACTCGGGACACGATGTCGACGATGTCGGCGCTATCGACGATGCGCTCACGCGGCCACTGCACTGTGACGGATTGAACCCGCACATCCGGCAGAACCAGCAAGTGCCTCAGTTGAACGAGCAATCTCGCGTCCTGCAACCTCGATCGCATGGCACCGTACTGGTGCCCAGGCTGGCGCCGACTTGCCGCAATTCGTCAAAGTCAAAACTGCCCTCCACTTCAGTTCAGTTCAGGTCAGTCAGGTCCAAGGGTTTGAAGTCCCCGCTGTAGATCCGCTCGAGAAAAACCCTGCCGCCGCCTGGGCCCTTGAAGTGGGAGTAGGACATGACACCAAAGGCATGGGGCGCAGCGCCGTGCACCAGGTCATTGATGCTCAGCTCGTGCGAAAACGTCCAGCGCTTGGCCGGGTGCCTGGCAAGCACCTGCTGCAGCTTGCCAGGGGCCATGGTCGACAGCTGAGCGGCGTAGGCGATGTATTCCTCCTGCGCGTGCGCACGGGGGTTCAACGGGTAGCGGTAGAAGGCCTTGGACAGCGCATGTGCGCTTTCGTGCGCCAGCACCGATACGAGCAGTTCGCGGTCGTACCGCAGCCCGAAGTAGGGCCGCTGCCGAAGCCAAGGCGCCGCCAGCGAGGTCATCGTCACGCGTTGAGCGGCGACTTCGAACATGCCCACCACCCGCGTTCCCCCGACAAAGGTTTCGTGGCCGTTGGTGTCTCTCACGGGCAACACCACCGAGTCACTGAACTGGATCGTCACCCGCTGCTCGGTCTGGTAGCCAAGCCGGGCGAAGAACCCGACCGCGCGCGCGAACCCCTCGCAGGCTGCACCGTGGTCGGCGTCAGTGCCGCCCTTGATCAGGATCTGATGCTCGAAGCCGGCGCAAGTCCGCTCGCCGGTCTCGGGCGCGGATGCGGCCTGGGCACCGCCGACCAGGGCCGTCGCCGCGACGGCGCCGACGAGGCGTCGCATGACCGACGGGATGTTGTACGACGGCGGGTTCGATGTCTGAATCCGCTGGTGCCGGATGGCAGCCCGCCCGCAGACCGGGCCGGCGGCAGTTGCGCTGTCTCCAACGGACGAGGCGAGTAGAGGCGTGGTCATGGAAGCGCTCCCGCAGGTCGTTGATGGGGCTTTGGGGTGCGGTTGGGTCCTGCGCCAGCGACTCGAGCCGCGCGCGGTCCTGTCCACGCCCCTGACTACCTAAACGAGGCCATGCAGGGCAAACTGTCATCGCTGTCACTGCCGTTAGCGCCGTTAACGCCGTTAGCGCCGTTAACGTCAGGCAGGCGCTCCCCCACGATCGACCGGGAGCTCTTGGGTGTCCGAAACGGGCCGCCTCGCGCGCGCACCCGGCGGCAGACCCGCACCGGCGTGATGACCTGCGTGGCGGGGAGGGGCCGTGCAGCGCCCAGAGGCAGCCGGCAGCGCGTGCGCCGGTACGCCGGCGGGCTCGGGCCGCGACCGGCCGCACCACCACGGCCCCTGGCGCAGCCCGTACGGAGCCGTGCGCCGGGCGGGTGCCCTCAGGGCATGTCGCGCCCGTGCCAGGCCGCCAGCAGCGCGGCCTCGCGCTCGGGTGCCAGGCCCACGGCCGGGCGCGGCGGGCCGCCGGCGGGCGGTGCGGGCGCTGCCGTGGCCAACCAGGCCGCGGTGTCTTGCGCGGTTTGTGCCAGCGGCCGGCACACCAGGCCGGTGGCGCGGGCACGCGCGCAGTCCACCTCGTGCATGGCGGCGTTTTCGCGCGGCAGCCACACCGGCAGGTCGCTCCAGGGCTGCACGCCCTGGCCCAGCACAAAGGCTTCGTCGGCCCAGGTGAAATGGGTGCTGCTGACCAGCGCGTGGCTGGAAAGCGCCGTGCGCATGCGATCGAGCCAATCGCCCATCGTCAACGGGCTGTCGGGGCCGTTCAGGTTGAACACGCCTTGGTGCGCCTGTTCGGCCTGGTGCAGCATCCACGCGGCGATGTCGCGGGCGTCGATGAACTGCACCGGCGTGGCCGGGTCGCCGGGGGCCAGCACCTCGCCGCCGCGCAACAAGCGTTGCACCCACCAGGTCCAGCGGCCGGTGGGGTCGTGCGGGCCGACGATGAGGCCGGGGCGCGCGACCAGGCAGGTGCCGCCGAACGCATCCAGCGCGGCCTGCTCGCAGGCCACCTTCAGGCCGCCGTAGTTGTCGCCGGTGATGGTGGTGGGCGACTCGGTGTCGTCCAGCTGGATGACGGGCGAGTCTTCGTTGACGCCCGGGTGCGGGGGTCCGGCGTAGGCGCTGATGCTGGACACCAGTTGGTACTGCCCCACCTGCCCGGCCAGTTGTGCGGCCAGGCTGCGCACCTGTCGGGGAAAGTAGGCGCAGGTGTCGAGTGCGGCGTCCCACTGCCGCCCGGCCAGCACCGACAAGTCGGTGTCGCGGTCGGCCACCAGGTGTTCGGCCTCGGGGAACAGCCCCGGCCCGCTGCGGCCGCGGTTGAGCAAGGTCACGTGGTGCCCGGCGGCCAGCGCCTGCTCGGCCAGGTGGCGGCCCAGGAAACGGGTGCCGCCGATGATGAGCAGGTCCATGGCCGGTCTTGTGCTTGACCTTGCTTCAGCCGGAGAACAGCCCGCGATACTCTTCGCGCAGCAGGTTCTTCTGCACCTTGCCCATGGCGTTGCGCGGCAAATCAGCCACCACGAACAACTGCTTGGGCACCTTGAAGTTGGCGATCTGCTTCTTCAACTGCGCCACCATCGCCGCAGCGTCCAGCGCGGCGCCGGGCTGGGCCACCACCACGGCGACCACGGCTTCGCCGAAGTCGGCATGCGGCACGCCGATCACGGCCGACTCGGTGACGCCGGGCATGTCGTTGATGTAGCCCTCGACCTCGGCCGGGTAGACGTTGTAGCCGCCGCTGATGATGAGGTCCTTGCTGCGCCCCACGATGGTGATGTAGCCATCGTCAGCGATGCGGCCCACGTCGCCGGTCTTGAACCACAGGTCGGTGGTGAATTCGTCCGCCGTCTTCTCGGGCATGCGCCAGTAGCCCTTGAACACGTTGGGTCCCTTGACCTCGATGCCGCCGGTTTCGCCGGCGGGCAGCGGGCGCCCTTTGTCGTCGTGCACACGCACGCCCACGCCGGGCAACGGCAGACCCACGGTGCCACCCCGCCGCGCGCTCTCGGGGCGGTAGGGGTTGGAGGTGAGCATCACCGTCTCGCTCATGCCGTAACGTTCAAGAATGGTGTGGCCGCTGCGTTCGCGAAAGGCGTTGAAGGTTTCGGTGAGCAGCGGTGCCGAGCCGCTGATGAACAGGCGCATCAGCCGGCAGGTCTGGCGCGTGAAGGTGGGCTCGGCCAGCAGCCGCACGTACAGCGTGGGCACGCCCATGAACACGGTGGCCTCGGGCAGCCGCGCCACCACCGCGCGGGCGTCGAAACGGCCGAACCAGATCATGCGGCTGCCGCTGAGCAGCGCGCCGTGCGCGGCCACGAACAGGCCGTGCACATGAAAGATGGGCAGCGCGTGGATGAGCACGTCGCGCCCGGCGTTCCAGCCCCATTCGGTGTGCAGCACGCGCGCGTTGCTGAGCAGGTTGCCGTGCGTGAGCATCGCGCCCTTGCTGCGTCCGGTGGTGCCGCTGGTGTAGTGGATGGCGGCCAGCTCGCCCGCGCCACGCACAGCGGGGGTGTGCTCGTCGCGGTGGAACGCCGCGCGCTCCAGCAAGCTGCCGCTGCGGTCTTCGCCCAGTGTGAAGACATGGCGCGTGCCGGCCTTGAAGGCCAGCTTGCTGACCCAGCCAAAGTCGTCACCCGCGCACACCACGACGGCGGGCTCGGCGTTGCCGATGAAGTACTCCAGCTCGCCGGCCTGGTAGGCCGGGTTCAGCGGCAGGTAGACATGGCCGGCGCGCAGCACGGCCAGGTACAGCATCAGCGCCTCGACGCTCTTGCCGGTCTGCACGGCAATACGCGAATCTGCTGGCAATTCCATCGAGTCGATCAGGTTGGCCAGCATGGCCGTGCCGCGGTCGATGTCGCGCCAGGTGTAGCGCAGCGGCTGCGGCGTGTCGGCCGTCTCGATGGCGGTGCCATCAAGATCGGCCGGGAAGCCCGCACGCAGCGCGGTGTAGAGGTTGCTGTCGGTCATGTATGCAATGTGAAGGTGCGCGGCGGCAGGCCAGCCACGCACGGACTAGTCGAGTTTGGCGCCGCTGGTCTTGACAACTTCGGCCCAGCGCTTGACCTCGGCACCGACGAAGCGGGCGAAGTCGTCGCCCCACAGGTTGGGCGTGTTCGCACCCAGGCCGGTCCACATGGTCTTCAGGTCGTCGGCGTTCAGCGCCTTGCGCATCTCGTTCTGCATCGCCGTGACCAGATCACGCGGGGTGCCCTTGGGCGCCCAGATGCCGTACCAGGTGGCCACGTTGTAGCCGGCCAGGCCGCCTTCGGTGGCGGTCGGCACGTCGGGGAAGCCCGGCGCGCGCCGCTCACTGGCCACGGCGATGGCGCGCAGCCGCCCACTCTTGATGTGGGCCGAGCTGGAACCCAGGCCGTCGAACATCATGTCCACCTGGCCGGCGATCAGGTCTTGCAGCGCCGGCCC
>JANOLY010000355.1:0-3869 GCA_031420055.1 Burkholderiales bacterium
GTGTCGCGGGCACGCAGGTGGGCGCGCATGACGGCTGTCATGGTGGCGTTCCAGGCGTCCAGCAGCATGGCCGGGGCCAGCGCCACCAACAGGGGCATGGCCAGCGGCAGCACGTCGGGCGGGGCGTTCATCAGCCGCAACAGCGGCGCAGCCATCGTCGCGGCGACCAGCGCCACGGCCAGGCCGATCCAGCTGCTGGCGCCCAGCACGGCGCGCGCCACGGCGTCGGCATGCTCGCGCCGGCCCGCGCCCAGGGCCTGGGTGATGACCACGCCCACCCCTGCTCCGACGATGCGGAACACGATGAACAGCGTGCCGAACACGTGGTGCGCCAGCGCAAAGGCCGCCCCCGACGCGTCTGAAGCGCGCGCCGCCAGCACGGTGCCTGCCATGCCCACCAAGCTGCCCAGCAGCAGCTCTACCAGCAGCGGCCAGGCCATGGCCAGCAGGCGCGGGCGGGCCGGCGCCGCTGTGTGCGCAGCGGTCAAGGGCTGACCAGCACGCGGCCGTAGAGCGCGGGCACCGTCAGGCTCAGCTCATTGCCCCCGCGGCTGCCGCTGCCGCTGCCGGTACCCGTGCCCGTGCCCGTGGCCGTGGCCGCAAGGCCGCCCGACAGCGCGTCGCGCCAGCGGCCCGCAGGCGCGCCGGCCGCCAGGGTCAAGCGCACGGTGCGCGCCTGCTGTGCATTGTTGGTCGCCGTCAGGGCCCAGGTGTTGCCCAGGCGGCGCAGCAGCACCACCACATGCTCGTCGATGTACAGCGGTGCCTCCAGGCTGCCCCGGCGCAGCACGGCGTGGTCGCGGCGCAGCTTGATCAGCTTCGTGAACTCGGCCAGCAAGGCGGTGTCGGGCCGCCCGCCCAGGTCGGCCCAGGGGTAGGTGGCGCGGTTGTAGGGGTCTTCGCCACCGGTGACGCCGACCTCGTCGCCGTAGTACACGGCCGGCGCGCCGGGGTAGCTCATCTGGAAGAACACGGCCAGCAGCAGGCGTTGCTTGGCCAGGGCGATGGCGGCCGGGTCTTTGGTGTCGTCGTGCCAGCCCAGCGTGTGCAGCGCGCGCGGCTGGTCGTGGCTGGACAGCAGGTTCATCAGCGCAAACAGCGCCTGCGGCGGGTAGGCCTCGCGCAAATGCTCGAGGTGGCCGTAGAGCGCACCGGCCTTGCCGCCGGCCGCGTAGTCCAGCACGGCGCTGCGAAAGACATAGTTCATGGTGCTGTCGAACATGTCGCCCAGGAAGTACTTGCTGGCGTCGAACCACGTCTCGGCCACGGTCAGTGCGTCGGGGCGGTGGGCCTTGATGGCGCTGCGCCATTCGCGCCAGAAGTCGTCGGGCACCCAGGGTGCCACGTCCATGCGCCAGCCGGCCGCACCGCGGTTGAGCCACAGCTTCATCACCGAGTTCTTGTCGCGGTAGAAGAAGTCGCGCAGGGACGCATTGCGCTTGTCGAGTTCGGGCAAGTCGGTCACGTTCACCCAGCCCTTGAACTGCTTGTCGGGGTCGGTTTGTGTGGCGTCGAAGCTGTACCAGCCGGCCCAGGGCGACGCGGGGTTGACCTGGCCGCCCTGGAAGGCGCCTTGCGTGCCGAAATTGCCGTAACGGTTGAAATACAGCGAGTCGGCACCGGTGTGGTTCAAGCTGGTGTCGGTGATGACGCGCATGCCGCGCTTGGCGGCTTCGCGCGTCAGCCGCGTGAAGTCGGCGTTGCTGCCGAAGCCGGGGTCGATGTTGAGATAGTCCGCGGTGTCGTACTTGTGGTTGCTGCTGGCCTTGAACACCGGGGTCATATAGATGGTGTTGGCGCCCAGGCGCTTGATGTAGTCGAGCTTGTGCGTGATGCCGGCCAGGTCGCCGCCGAAGAAGTCGTTGTTGAAGTGGGCGTCGCTGCCGTCTGTTTTCCCGTTCACGCTGTTCGGGCGGTAGGGGCGTTGGTTCCAGTCGGCGTGCTTTTCCACCGTGTGCTGGTGGTAGCGCGCGACGCCGGGCTGGGGGTCGTTGCGCGGGTTGCCGTTGCGAAAGCGGTCGGGGAAGACGAAGTAGTAGACGACGTCTGCCGCCCAGCCGGGCACCTTGAAGCCGGGGTCGAACACGGTCTGGCGAAAGCGGCGGATGCTGCTGGTGGCTGCGGGCGCGTCGGCCACAGCGGCCAGGCCACCGGCGCCTTTTTCGCGCGTCCAGAACACCGGGGCAGCGTTGTTCTGCAGCACGTAGGTCTTGCCGCCGATCAGCGCTTCAAACCAGTGGCCGTACACCGCCACGTCGGTGTAGTGGTGGCTGGCGCTGAAGCGCTCGCGCGCACCATCAACCGCACGTTGCATGGGCAGGCGCGCGAATTCGGTGTAGTCCAGCACCTCCTGGTTGCCTTGCAGGCGCCGCTTCTCGACCACCAGCGTCAGCCGCTCGACGCCGGGCAGCGCGGTGACGGCGTAGGCGATGCGCGTGCCGGCCGGCACCGCGCCAAACGGCGCCTTGTGCGTGAGCGCGCGCGAGTCGAAGCGCAGGCTCAGCGCCACCGGGTCGGTGACGGCCTGGGTGCTGGGGTCGGCGAAGGTCTTGGGCCCCATGCTCAGGCGCGGCTGGTCGCCCTCGAAGGCCAGGCGCACGGTGTGTTCGCCGTCGAAGCTGTGCGCGAAGTTGCCGTTGCCTTCGCCAAACGTGCTGGCGGGCTTCCAGCCGGCATCGGCCACCTTGAATTCGTGGCGGCCGCTCAGCTTGACGTTGAGGTAGTAAGCATCACAGCTGTACTGGAACAAGAAGTCGTCCTGCGCGGCCCAGTTGCTGGGCGTGCCACGCAAGAAGAGCTGTGTGTCGCCCAGCGGCGCGGCCGCGGGGCAGGGCTGCACCTGCAGCTGCGGTGTGTCGGCCAACAGGGTGACGGTGAAGCGCTGCTCGCCGTCGAAGCGGCGCTTGATCTCGGGGCCGCGGCGCAGCAGCGCGGCGCCTGCGCCCTGGCCGAAGTCGGCGTCGGCGCTCCAGGCTTCGTCGGCCACCTTGAAGCTGTGCTCGCCCTTCAGCCGCGTGACCAGTTCCCAGCGGTTGCAGGCCCAGGTGAACTTCTGCGTCTCGTCGGCGTTCCAGCTGTTGAAGGTGCCACGCAGGTAGAGCGCGCGGCCACCCAGCGGGTCGGGGGTGCAGACGGGCGCGGCCCCGGCCGGTGCACAGCCCAGCCCTGCCAGTGCCAGCGCGGCCCAGGGTCTGCGCTTCACGCCCCCACCCCCGTCACCCCTTGACGCCGCCTGCGGTCAGGCCCGAGACGATCCACTTCTGCGCCAGCAAGAACACCAGCGTGATCGGCAGCCCGCTGAGCACGGCGGCGGCGGCGAAATCGCCCCACAGGTACTTCTGTTCGTAAAGGTAGAACTTGCTGCCCACGGCCAGGGTGAGATTGGGTTCTTCGCGCAGCAGGATGCTGGCCACGGGGTATTCGATGATGGTGCCGATGAAGGCCAGCACAAACACCACCATCAGGATCGGCACCGCCATCGGCAGCAGCACAAGGCGGAAAGCCTGCCAGTGCGTGGCGCCGTCGACCTTGGCGTTCTCTTCGATCTCGATGGGGATGCTTTCGAAGTAGCCTTTGATGGTCCAGATGTGCATGGCCACACCGCCCAGATAGGCCACGATGAGCCCGGCATGCGTCTCGATGCCCAGCCAGGGAATCTGCTGCCCCAGGCCTTCGAAGATGGCGTAGATGGCCACCAGCGCCACGGCCACGGGGAACATCTGCAGCAGCAGCATGCTGTTCAGAATGGCCTGCTTGCGCGCGAAGCGCATGCGCGCAAAGGCATAGGCGGCCGTCGTGCTGATGGCCACGATCAGCAGCGAGGCGATGGTCGCGATCTTGATGCTGTTCCACAGCCACAGCAGCACCGG
>JANOLY010000356.1:0-2211 GCA_031420055.1 Burkholderiales bacterium
GACCTGCTGGTCTTCAACGACACCCGCGTCATCAAGGCCCGGCTGCACGGCGAAAAGCCCAGCGGTGGCGCGGTCGAGGCGCTGGTCGAACGCGTGCTGCCCGGCCACGAGGTCTGGGCCCACCTGCGCGCCAGCAAGTCGGCGCGCGCGGGCAGCCTGGTGCGCTTTGCCCAGGCCTTTGATGCCCAGGTGCTGGGCCGCGCCGGGCCCGCGGATTCACTGTTCCACCTGCGATTCCCCGACGACCCCTTCGTGCTGCTGGCGCGCCACGGCCACGTGCCGCTGCCGCCCTACATCGAGCACGACGACAGCGCCGACGACGAAGCGCGCTACCAGACCATCTTCGCAGCGCGCCCGGGTGCCGTGGCCGCGCCCACGGCTGCGCTGCACTTTGACGACGGCGTGCTGGCCGCGCTGGACCAGCGCGGCGTGCGCCGCGCCGCGGTGACCTTGCACGTGGGCGCGGGCACCTTCCAGCCGGTGCGCGTGCAAGACATCGCCAGCCACCGCATGCACAGCGAATGGTTCGAGGTGGGCGCCGACACCGTGGCTGCCATCCAAGCGACACGCGCTGCCGGTGGGCGCATCGTGGCCACGGGCACGACCACGCTGCGCGCGCTGGAATCGGCCGCGCGCCAGGCCGGGCCGGGCCAGACCCTGGCGCCGTACAGCGGCGACACCGACATCTTCATCACCCCGGGCTTCGAGTTCCGCGTGGTCGACCTCTTGGTCACCAACTTTCACCTGCCCAAGAGCACCTTGATGATGCTCATCAGCGCGCTGGCCGGGCATGCGCACGTGATGGCGCTGTACCGCCACGCCGTGGAATCACGCTACCGCTTCTTCAGCTACGGCGATTCGATGCTGCTGCAGCGCCAGCGCGGCGACTGACAGCGGCCCATCACCGCGCAGGGTCGAGGTCGGGTGTCGCACCCGGACGGGCCGCTGGCCCCAGGTCTTGCGGCCGACGCTGCAGCACGTCGTTGACCATGACCAGCCGGGGCGCGTCGCCGAACTGGTGCTTCACGTCGGACAGGTAGGCGGTGACGTAGTTCAGCCGCTGCGCCATGCCCACCGCCACCATGCGTGCAATGGCCGGGTCGCGGGCCAGCAGGGCACGGCCGTCGGCAGCATGGCGCATCACACAGCGTTCGGTGGTCGTCACCGTGGCGCCGTGGGGGCTTCCCAGCAGCACCGATATCTCACCGACGGTGGCGCCCGGCTGGGTGACCGTGTTGACCAGCACAGCGCCCTTGTGGACCTCCAGCGAGCCCGACACGAGCACCCAGATACCACCCGATTTGTCACCCTCGCGCACGACCGCCTCACCGGCGTCGAATTCGACCATGGGCAGGTGTGCGCAGAGTTTGAGCATGTCGGACATGTCGCTGATTTTAGGTGCGCGCAGGGCGGCAGCGAGAATCCCCCCATGCTCAGCTTTGAACTGCTCAAGACCGAGGGCCTGGCGCGGCGCGGCCGCCTGAGCCTGAACCACGGCACGGTCGACACGCCCGTGTTCATGCCGGTGGGCACCTACGGCACCGTCAAGGGCGTGCTGCCACGCTCGCTGCACGAGATGGGCGCGCAGATCATCCTGGCCAACACCTTTCACCTGTGGATGCGGCCCGGGCTGGACGTCGTCAAGCAGTTCGGCGGCTTGCACCGCTTCGAGGCCTGGGACGCGCCCATGCTGACCGACAGCGGCGGCTTCCAGGTCTGGAGCCTGGGCGGCAGTGACGGCAGAGGGCGCAAGATCAGCGAAGAAGGCGTGCGCTTTGCGTCACCGGTCAGCGGCGACAAGCTGTTCCTCACGCCCGAGGTCAGCATGCAGGTCCAGACGGTGCTGAACAGCGACATCGTGATGCAGTTTGACGAATGCACGCCGTATGAGTCGGGCGGGCAGCTCACGACCGAGGCCCAGGCGCGCAGCTCGATGGAGTTGAGCCTGCGCTGGGCCGTGCGCAGCCACCAGGAGTTCGCTCGCCTGGCCAACCCCAACGCGCTGTTTGGCATCGTGCAAGGCGGCATGTTCGGCCACCTGCGCGAAGAATCGGCCGCGGCCCTCGCCGAACTCGACCTGCCCGGTTACGCCGTGGGCGGTGTGAGCGTGGGCGAGCCCAAGGAACAGATGCTGCAGATCATGGCCCACACGCCGCAGCGGCTGCCGGCGCACAAGCCGCGCTACCTGATGGGCGTGGGCACGCCCGAAGA
>JANOLY010000357.1:0-1596 GCA_031420055.1 Burkholderiales bacterium
ATCGCAAAGGTCTCGATGAAGGCGTAGATGATGTTGATGACGAGCAGGAAGAACGAGACCGGCGTGAGCAGCGGGAACTGCACCGTCCAGAAGCGGCGCCAGGGCCCGGCGCCGTCGATCGCTGCGGCCTCGATCAGCGACTTCGGAATTGACTGCAAACCGGCCAGGAAGAACAGGAAGTTGTACGAGATCTGCTTCCACACCGCAGCCATCACCACCAGGATCATGGCGTGGTTGCCGTTGAGCAGGTGGTTCCAGTCCAGGCCCGCCGCGCGCAGCGCGTAGCTCACGACGCCGATCGAGGGCGCAAACATGAACAGCCACAACACGCCTGCCACTGCGGGCGCCACGGCATAGGGCAGGATCAGGAAGGTCCGGTACACCGAACTGGCCTTGACGATACGGTCGGCCATCACGGCCAGCATCAGCGCTGCACTCAGGCCAATGCCGGCCACCAGCACCGAAAACACGGCCGTGGTCTTGAACGACGCGAGGTAAGTCTCGTCGGCCCACAGGTTGCGGAAATTTTCCAGGCCTACGTATTCAATGCTGGTGCCGAATGCGTTTTCCTGCAGCACGCTCTGGTACACCGCTTGGCCGGCAGGCCAGAAGAAGAACACCAGCACCACCGCCATCTGCGGCGCCACCAGCACCCAGGGCAGCCACCAACTGCGGAAGCGGACGCGTTTTTCGACAGCCATCGTGTGGGCGTTAGGCGTGCGCTGACACGGTTTGTCTCAGCGCGCAGCCGACTCAGCCTTTATTGGCCTTCTGGAAGCGCTCAAGCTGTTCGTCGCCACGTTTCTTGGCGGCTTCCAGGCCTTCTTTCGCGGTCTTCTTGCCAGACCAGATTTGCTCCATCTCTTCGTCGATGATGGTGCGGATCTGCACAAAGTTACCCAGGCGGATGCCGCGCGACTTGTCGGTGGTCTTGCGGATCATCTGCGTCACGCTGACGTCGGTGCCCGGGTTCTGCTTGTAGAAGCCCGACTTCTCGGTGATGTTGAAGGCGGCCATCGTGGTCGGCAGGTAGCCCGTGCGCTGGTGGCTCTTGGCCTGTTCGTTGGCGTCGGACAAGAAGGCGAAGAACTGCGCCACGCCCTTGTACTCATCGGGCTTCTTGCCACTCATGACCCACAGGCTGGCACCACCGATGACGGTGTTCTGCGGCGCCCCCGGCACGTCGGGGTAGTAGGGCAGGGTGCTGATGCCAGCGGCGAACTTGGCGTTGCGCTTGATGTTGCCGTACAGCGCCGACGAGCCGGTGATCATGGCGCACTCGCCGGAGACGAAGGTGGCGTCGGCCGCATTGCCACGGCCCTTGTAGACGAACAGGCCGGTTTTGGCCATGTTGGCCAGGTTGTCGATGTGGCGCACGTGCAGCGGCGTGTTGAAGTTCAGGCGGGCGTCGATGCCGCGCATGCCGTTGCCCTTGGTGGCGAACTCGGTGTTGTGCCAGGCCGAGAAGCTCTCGAGTTGGGTCCAGCTCTGCCAACTGGTGGTGAAGGGGCACTTGTGGCCACTGGCCTTGAGCTTGGCGGCGGCCAGCGTCACCTCGGGCCAGGTCTTGGGCGGGTTCTCGGGGTCCATCCCGGC
>JANOLY010000358.1:0-3849 GCA_031420055.1 Burkholderiales bacterium
CACGCCCACCTGGCGCTGACGTTTTGCTGCGTCATCGGCGTCTTCGCGGCCTTCGAGGCCTCGTCGCGCTTTCACTCGCTGGCCGACCGGATCACCGATTTTCTTGCCGTGCTGCTGTCTGCCGGCATCGGCGTGTGGGCGCTGCGCCGCTACCTCTACCTGCTGTCGCACGCCGAGGCCGTGGCCCACCAGGCCGATTGCCCGCAGTGCGGCACCTACGGCCGGCTGGAGTTGCTGCCGGGTGCAGCCGCCGACGGCGCCGTGGCCGTGCGCTGCCGCAAGTGCGGCCACGCCTGGCAGATCAACGCCTGAGCACGGCGACCTGCGAGACGGTGTTGGGCCGGTATGTGCGCAGCACCGGGTTCAAGAAGCCGAGCTCACCAGTCGGCGCGCTGCATGCCCTTGCCTGCCGCAGGTGTGGCTCTGGTCGTTAAACTAGACAGACCATGCGCCGCACCGCCACCCTGTTCGTCATGCTTGTTGCCATGCTTTGGCAATCGGTGGTCATGGCGCGCGTCGGCTCGACGGTGAATCCCCTGGCCGACCTGACGCATGCCGGGCTCCATTGGCAGCAAGAGGGCCATCACCACCACGAAGACGGGTCCTACCACCTGGACGACTCGAAGGAGTCGGCGCAGCACCTGGTCATGGAATATCTGAGTGCATCGCTGGTAGCGGCGGCGCCGTTGTCGCACGACTTCGCGCCCTTGGGGTCCACCGCGCCCGTTGGCCTGCAGGCGAGGCGCGCGTCCAACCCCAGTCTCGACGGCCTGCTCAGGCCACCTCAGCCCCGCGCCTGACCCGCCTGAACGGCGGGTGTCCACCCATGGACGCCCAACCCGCAGCCCCGGCAACGCACACGAGCGCTGGCCCGATGCCAGGCGTGACCTGAACCCGCCGGCGCCCGACCCCGGCCGTTGAATCGTCAGGACCCTCCTTGAAACCATTCCCTTGGCTGTCTGCCTGTGTCGTTTTCGCCACCAGCCTGGCGCACGCGCCTGTCTGGGCCCAGCCGGCCTCGTCCCCGGAGCGCCCCTTGCCCGCCGTAACTGGCGTGCCCGGCGCGGCGGTCGGCGGCGTGAGCTTGCGTGCGGCGCTGGACGCCGCGTGGCAGCGCGGCGTTGCAGCGCGCGAGAGCGAGGGCCAGCGCCGCCGCGCCGAAGCGGATCGCACCGCTGCAGGCAGCTTGTGGGCAGCGCCGCCGTCGCTGGAGGCAAGCCACCGCAATGACCGCCTGCAGCGCAACGCCGGCAGCCGCGAGACCGAGATCGGCGTGGCCGTGCCCCTGTGGCTGCCCGGCCAGCGCGCAGCCCGTGCGGGCACGGCAGACGCTGCGCTGGCGCAGGCGCAGGCGGCAGAACAGGCGGCCCGCTTGCGCCTGGCCGGTGAACTGCGCGAAGCGGCGTGGCAGCTTGCCGCGCTGCAGGCCGAGGCGGCCCAGGCCGACACCGAGGCCGACGCGCTGAAGCAATTGGCTGCGGATGTCGAGCGCCGCGTGCGCGCTGGCGACCTGGCGCGTGCCGACACGCTGGCCGCGCAGGCCGAGCACCTGGCGGCCGCCACGGTGCAGGCCGATGTGCGCCAGCGCGCGCAGGCCGCCCGGGCACGCTGGTCGCTGCTGACCGGGCTGACGGCAGCCCCGGACCTGAGCGCAGCCGCAGGCGCCGACCCGGCGCCCGCCTCAGTGCCACCGCACCCGGAACTGGCACTTGCCAGGCAGTCCACCGCGTTGGCGCGCCAGCGCGTGGAGCTGATGCGCCGCTCCCGACGCGACGCGCCCGAGCTGAGCGTGGGCGTGCGGCAGGACACGCCGGGCCGGGCCGAAGCCGCGCAGGGCAGTCTGGTCGTCGCGCTGCGCCTGCCCTTGGGCACCGACGACCGCAACCGGCCGCTGCAAGCCGCCGCGCTGAGTGAGCTGGACGTGGCCGAAACCCATGAGCAGCGGCTGCGCGAGCGCCTGGACAGCGACACCGCGGCCGCACGCGACGCGCTGCAATCGGCCCAGGCGCAGCAGGGCACCGAGACGGCGCGCGCCCGCCTGCTGCGCGAACGCGCCGCGCTGATCGACAAGTCCTTCCGCGCCGGTGAAACGCCGCTGCCCGAGCTGCTGCGCGCGCGCGCCGCGGCGGCGCAGGCCGACAGCGCCGCCGTGCGCCAGACCGCAGCGCTGGGCGGGGCCCGCGCGCGGCTTCAACAAACCCTGGGGCTGATGCCATGAACAGCGCCATGAACAGCGCCATGAGCACCACCACCCACAGCGACACGAACATCGCCATGAACACCGCCATGAACACCGCTATGAACACCGCTATGCACACCGCCCTCAACGTCGCCACGACGGTCCGTTTCAACCGCTGCGCCTGGCAGCCCGTGCTCGCCGCGGCCCTGGGTGCGCTGGTGCTGGCAACGACCCCGCCCGCCATCGCCGGCCCGGGCGCGCATGGCCCCAAAGGCGAACACCTGGACGCCCCGGCCACGGTGCAGGGCGGTGCGGCCCTGCCGCGCGTCGAGGCCAAGTCCGAGGCCTTCGAGCTGGTGGCCACGCTCACCCGCGCTGAGCTGACGGTGCTGATCGACCGCTTCGACACCAACGAGCCGGTGCTGGGCGCCGCGCTCGAGGTCGAAAGCGGCGGCCTCAAGGCCAAGGCCGCTTTCCACGCCGACCAGGGCGATTACACCGTCGACGACGCCAAGTTCCTGGCGCTGCTGCGCACCCCGGGTGAACATGCCCTGGTCTTCACGCTGGTGGCCGGCAAGGACAGCGACCTGCTTGACGCCACGCTGGTGACCGCGGGGGCTGGCGGCAGCGCCACTGGCAGGGCCGCAAACATCGACCACGGGCACGCGCAGGGCAACGCCGAGCCCGGTCATGGGCACGCGCACGAACTCGAACGTGCCGCGTGGATCGGCGCCGGTGTTGCCGCGCTGGGCCTGATGGGCGGCATCGCCTGGTGGCGCCAGCGCCGCCGCAGCGCTGGCACGCTGCAAGGGGGCCTGTGATGACCCAGCACCCACCCCTGCAACGGCGTGTTAGCGCGGTGGCGGCCCTGGCGCTGACCGCCGGCTTGCTTGGCCTGCTTGGGCTCGTCGGGCTGACGCCTGCACGCGCTGCCCCCGGCGCGCACGGCCCCAATGGTGAGCATCTCGACGCACCGGGCGCCGCGGTCCACGCCTCCGGCCTGGCGCGCCTGCCCGACGGCAGCGTCAACGTGCCCAAGCTGGCGCAGCGGCGCATGGCCATCCGCACGGTGCTGGCGCCGCTGTCCGAAGCCGCCGCCAGCGTCGAAATGCCGGGCCGCGTGGCGATGGACCCCAACGCCAGCGGCCGTGTGCAGTCGGCGCACGGCGGCCGCATCGAACCCGGGCCGAAGGGCCTGCCTGTCGCCGGCCAGGCGGTCAAGCGTGGCGACGTGCTGGCCTACGTGCGCCACCACGCCGAGCCCTATGCGCTGGGCGCGCAGCAGGCCCAGCTGGCCGAACTGCGCGCACAGCGGCAACTGGCCGAGCAGCGCGTGCAGCGCCTGGCCGGCCTGGAAGGCACGGTGCCGCGCAAGGAGATCGACGCGGCGCGCACCGACGCGGCCAGCCTGGCCGAGCGCGAGCGCAGCATCGGCGCCAGCCTGGTGGCACGCGAAGCCTTGAGCGCGCCGGTCAGCGGCGTGATTGCGCGGGCCGAACTGGTGGTCGGCCAGGTCGTCGAGCCGCGCGACGTGCTGTTCGAGGTGGAGGACCCGGCGCGCTTGCGGGTGGAAGCCACGACGGCCGACGCCCGCGTGGCCGCCCGCGTGGCCGGCGCCTCGCTGCAGGGCGTGCCCGAGGTGACACTGCGTTTGCTGGGGGTGTCGCGCT
>JANOLY010000359.1:0-8477 GCA_031420055.1 Burkholderiales bacterium
GGCGGAAAAGCTGCTGGGGATGGCGAGCCAGCCGTTGAGGGCGGCTTTGTCTTCGGCCCAGAGTTGGCGCAGGGGGTTGGGTCTCATCGGGTGCTCCTGGGGGGGACTGTGGGCTGTCAGGCCGGGGCGAAGTCGTCATCCATGCGCTTTTTGATTGTCTCGGCCCCGGGCTCTGTGAGGGATTGTGACTCGGCACAGTGGCGGTGTAGCGGCGTTTAAGCGACTTCGCGCCTCAACCATCGCAGGACGCACATTGTTAAGGGTTGTGGGACACCTGCCCGGCGAACGCATACGCGCGTCGATCCGCCACGGACTTAGGGCAGGTGTCGCACAACCCTTAACAGTTCCGGCCGGCCAACTTGGCCAACAGGCTGCCATCGACCAGTCATCGAGCTCTGGACCTGCGCCCGCCGCGATCCTGATGCCGTCAGTTCGATGCGAACTCGTCGCCCAAGATCGCAGCGATGTCCTGGCGCTCGCCCAGCAGCCTGATCACATCAAGGTGATCTACGCGATCAAAGTAGCACCAGAGCAGCGGGAACTTTGCGACCCGCCAGGTCCGAAGCCCTGCAATGCCAAGGAGACGCCCGAGCGTCGGTGAGCCGATGCCAGGGTCGAGTTCGACCTGGTCAAGCGCGGCGTTGGTGGCGTTGGCCAACTTCACCGCCACCCGGGTGCCACCCGCCTTGCGGTAGTAGCGGACTTCGCCCTGCTGGTCGCGCAGCGCCTGCGGGCGCAGAACCGCCGGCTTCAATCGATCTCGCCGCGAGCGATCGCCAGCAGTTCCTTCTCGTCCACCTTGGTGCGACGCCGGCCGGGCCCGGAGGCCAGCCCTTCTTCGATGAGATCGCGAAACCGCTTCTTGGCCTGCTCCTCCTGGTCGCGTCGGACCAGGTCGCGGATGTACTCGCTGGTGTTGCCGTAGTTGCCGGCAGCGACCCGGTTGTCGATGTACTCGCGCATCGACTCGGGCAAGGCAAAGCTCATGGTTTGGCGGCTCATGCAGGCATCTTGGTCGGCTTGACAACGGTTGTCAACCCCGCTGGAGGGATTGCTTCCAGTTCCAGCAGTGCCGCCGCAGGCCTCGTCGCGAAGCCATCCGTCAGGTGCGTGGGCAGTGGTGCAAACCCCGAAGAGCGCTGGCGCGGATCACGGTCAGCCGCGCGCCACGCGCGTGGCAACATAGTGCCCCCCGCTGCGGAGCCTCCCAAATGACCGACATCAACGACAACCCCAGCGACAACCCGATGGGCCTGATGGGATTCGAGTTCGTCGAATTCGCTTCGCCCACGCCAAACCTGCTGGAGCCGCTGTTCGAGAAGCTGGGCTTCAGTCTGGTCGCCAAACACCGCTCGAAAGACGTGCTGCTGTACCGCCAGGGCGCCATCAACTTCATCGTCAACCGCGACCCCGGCAGCCCGGCCATGTACTTCGCTGCCGAGCACGGGCCCTGCGCCTGCGCCATGGCGTTCAGGGTACGCGACTCGCACCACGCCTACGCGCGGGCGCTGGAGCTCGGCGCGCAGCCGGTCGAGATGAGCACCGGCCCCATGGAGCTGCGCCTGCCGGCCATCAAGGGCCTGGGCGGCGCGCCGCTGTACCTGATCGACCGCTTCGAGGACGGCAAGTCCATCTACGACATCGACTTCGCGTTCATAGCCGGCGTCGACCGCCACCCCGTGGGCCATGGCCTGAAGCTCATCGACCACCTCACCCACAACGTCTACCGCGGCCGCATGGCGTACTGGGCGGCGTTCTACGAGCGCTTGTTCAACTTCCGCGAGATCCGCTACTTCGACATCCAGGGCGCGCACACCGGCCTCACCTCCAAGGCCATGACCGCGCCCGACGGCAAGATCCGCATCCCGCTGAATGAAGAAGCCAAGCAAGGCGGTGGTCAGATCGAAGAGTTCCTGATGCAGTTCAACGGCGAAGGCATCCAGCATGTCGCCCTTATCTGCGACGACCTGCTGGCCACCGTGGACAGCCTGCAGATGGCCGGCGTGGAGCTGATGAACGCGCCCAACGACGTCTACTACGAGATGCTCGAAACCCGCCTGCCCGGACACGGCCAGCCGGTGGCCGAGTTGCAGGCACGCGGCATCTTGCTCGACGGCTCCACTGACGTTGGCAAGGACGGCGGCCAGCCCAGCTTGCTGCTGCAAATCTTCTCGCGCACGGTGCTGGGCCCGGTGTTTTTCGAATTCATCCAGCGCAAGGGCGACGAGGGCTTTGGCGAGGGCAACTTCAAGGCGCTGTTCGAGTCGATCGAGCGCGACCAGGTCAGGCGCGGTGTGCTGAAGGTGGAGGCCTGAGGTGGACCCTGCCAGCAAGCACGGGCTGGCCGCGGGCGACACCGGAGCCCCGCGTCTTGCCGACTGGACCATAGACCAGGGCTGGCACGCCTACACCGCGCAAGAGCATGCCGTGTGGAAGACCCTGTTCGAGCGCCAGACCCGGCTGCTGCCCGGCCGCGCCTGCGATGAATTTGTGGCCGGCATGCGCGACCTGCCCATCGGGCCCGAGCAGATCCCCGACTTCCACCGGCTGAACGAGGTGCTGATGCAGCGCACCGGCTGGCAGGTGGTGGCCGTGCCCGGGCTGGTGCCCGATGAAGTGTTCTTCGAGCACCTGGCGAACCGGCGCTTTCCCAGCGGCAACTTCATCCGCAAGCCGCACCAGCTGGACTACCTGGAAGAGCCCGATGTCTTCCACGACGTGTTCGGCCATGTGCCCATGCTCATGAACCCGGCCCTGGCCGACTACATCCAGGCCTATGGCCAAGGTGGCCTGCGCGCGCAAGGCCTGGGCAAACTGGCGCAGCTGGCACGGGTGTACTGGTACACGGTGGAGTTCGGCCTGGTGATGCAGCCCGAGGGCCTGCGCATCTACGGGGCCGGCATTGCGTCGTCGCCCACCGAAAGTGTCTTTGCGCTGGACAGCGCCTCACCCAACCGAGTGGCCTTCGACCTGCCGCGGGTGCTGCGCACGCGTTACGTGATCGACGACTTCCAGCGCAGCTACTTCGTCATTCGCAACCTCGACGAATTGCTGGAGCTGGCGCAGATCGACTTTCTTCCCCTGTACGAGCAGACCGCCGCCCTGCCCGAATTCGAGGCCGGCGAGCTGACGGCCGGCGACAGGGTGATCAGCCACGGCGACGGCAGCTACCACCGGGCGCGACGGGTGTCGGCTTGAACCGACCCGGCGCGCCGCCGCGGTCGCGCGTTCAGGCCTGGCGCATCAGCTCGACATGTTCCGGTATCTGCCGCAAGAACGCCTCGCGCAGGCTGGGCTCGTCGATGCGCGCGGCCTGCGACTGCAGCTGTGCCTGGGATTGGCGCAGCCATGGTTCGGCCCGCGGATCACCCGCTGCGTCCAACGCACGCCAGAGTTGCCAGCGGTCGCCCAGCTCCATCTCCGCGGCCAGCGGATGGCGACAGGCCTCGTCCGCCAGGCGGCCCGCAGCGCAGCCGTCGTTGGCAGCGCATGCCAGCGCAGCACCTTGCACCAACACCGAAAGATGCCAGCTCGGCAGGGCCTGGGCGTCGCAGGCCGCAGCAGCCGCTTCAACCGCCGCCGTGGCGGGCTCGAGCGCCCCCAGCGCTGCCAGCACCCGGCTGCGTTCGAGTTGCGCGGCAATCACGACCACCCGCATGCCGGCAGCGGCGCCCAGCGTCAGGGCCTGCTCGCTTGCGAGCAAGGCTGCGTCGTGCTCGCCGCACCAGCGGCGGGCCAGCGCCACGTTGATCCAGTGGCTGGCTTCCGAGGCCCGCAGGCCATGTTCACGCACCAGTGGCAGTGCCTGCTCCAGGCGCGCCAAGGCGCCGTCGATGTCACCGGTGTACAGGCGCAGCACGGCCCAGTTGATCAGCGCGTGGACCAGCGCCACCGGCCGCTGCACCGACTGCGCCATGGCCACGGCCTGCTCGTAGTGGTGGTTCGAATCGGCAAGCTGCCAGGCGCCATGTGAAGCCATCGCCAGCGTGACGTGCAGGTTCTGCATGCGTGCGGCGTCGCCGTCCTCCTGGGCCAACGCAAAGGCGGCCCGGGCATGCGCCATCGCCTGCTCAAAGGCCTTGCGATGCAAGGCGACCTGGCACAGGGCTTGATGCGTGCGACCGGTTTCCAGCCGCACTCGGGGGCTGGCCGGGGCGCGCGCCGCCGCGGCGGCGAGCGCGGCTTGTCCGGCGGCGATGGCGGTGTCGTGTTCGCCGGTGCGGTTGCATATCTGGCATCGCGTGGCCCATGCCCAGACCTGCCAATCGCCAAGCGCCTGGGCATCGGCCAGGCCTTGGGCCTCGTCCAGCAGCGCAAACACCGCCGCATGATCGCCTCGGCTGCTCAGCGCGGTGATGCGATGCTCGATCAAGGCCAGTTGGGTGGGCACCGGCACCTGCGCGGCAAGCGCCAGACCGCGTCGCGTGGCCTCCAGCGCCGCATCGATGGCGCCGCGATCCATCGCCGCGGCCGCGGCGTATTGATGGAACTGCGCGGCCTCCGACAGGTCACCGGCGCGTTCGCAATGCTCGGCCGTGAGGGCCCAGTGTTCGCTCGCACGTGCGCCGAACAGCTCGGCCAGCCAGCGCGCGCACCGGCGATGCGCCTGCTGCCGCTCGGCACGCAGCACGCCTTCGTAAGCGGTCTGCTGCATCAGGGGGTGAACAAAGCGGTACTCGTGGCAGCCCGCCAGCGTGCTGGTGGGGGCGGGCCGGACGAGGCCGCAGCGCAGCAGTTCGGGCAAGGCGCTGTCGGCCCCGGGCTCGAGCAAGGCCAGGGGTTCGCTCCAGAAGCGGATGCCGATCACGGCGGCGTGCTGCAAGGCACGGCGCGGTGCGCTGGGTAGGGCGTCGATGCGTGCCTGCAGCACGCCCACGAGCGTGGCCGGCACGGGCAGCTCGGCCAGGCGCTCGCTTTCGCAACGCCAGCGCTCGCTGCCATCGCTGGCCTCGTGCTCGATGCGGATGCCGCCCCGATCGATCAGCATGTTGACCAGCTCTTCCATGTAGAACGGGTTGCCTTCAGCGCGCTGCGCCAACAGCTGGCGCAGCGCATCGGGCACGATCGCCAGCCGGCGCAGCAGGGCCTTCGCCAGTGCTGCGGCCTGGGCCGGCGCCAGCCCGGTGAGCTCCAGCCGCTGCACCGCCCCCGCCACGCGCGGCCAGTCAGGCCGCCGCTCGGCCAGCGCCGGACGCGCCAAGGCACACAGCAGCACCGGCGCGGTGCCCACCGCTCGCAGCCACTCTTCGATGAGGTCGAGCGAGTTGTCGTCGGCCCAGTGCACGTCGTCGAGCAGGATCAGCAGCGGCGCTTGGGCGCACAGCACCCGGGCCAGGTTGACCAGCGCGCCAAGCGCATCACGCCGCAATTCGGCCGCGCCACCTTCCAGCCTGCCGACGGCCCCGTCCTCGTCGAAGTCCAGCCCCAGCAGGTGGCCCAGGCGTGCGGCCTGTTGCCGCGCCGCGGGGCGATCGCTGCCGAGCCAGGGCGTCAGGGCGTCCAGCCACGCCCCCCGCGCCTGCTGCGCGGGAAGGTTGTCACGCAGGTGCAACCAGCGGGAGATCAGGTCGCGCAGCAGGCCATAGACCTGCGACTGCGTCTCCGGCCGGGCACCGACGCGCAGACGCCGGGCCTTCGGCGCCAGCGTGTCGATGTCGCGCTCGAATTCGTCGAGCAGGCGCGACTTGCCCAGTCCCGGCTCGGCCGTGACGAGCACGACCTGGGGCTGGCCGTCGCACACCGCCCGCACGGCCGCGTGCAGCACCGAGAGCTCCTGATCGCGCCCGATCAACGGCGTGCTGAGTCCGTCCACCCCGCGGGCGCTGGTTTGCTGGTCCGGCGGCCGTTCGCCGGCGACGATCCAGCTCTCCAGCACCGGCTCGCCCGGCTTGGCCTGGAGCGGGGGCAGCGCCACGCAGTCGAATCGCCCGCGCACCAGACGCCAGACGTCGCGGCTGATGCGCACACCGGCCACCGGGGCGCCTTGCTCGAGCCTGGCTGCGATGTTCACCGCCATGCCGCGGATCGTTCCGGCATCGTCGACGCCGCCGCCCAGCAGCACCGTGCCATGGTGCACCCCGGTGCGCAGGCCAAAGCCTTCGAATCGATGCTGCGCCAGCACCGCATCGGCCGCCTCACGGCCCAGCGCGGCCAGGTCCAGGCCGCAGCGCACCGCGCGCTGGGCATCGTCTTCACGGGCTGTGTCTGCACCAAAGGCGGCCAGCAAGCCATCACCCGTGTACTGCAGGACCTTGCCGCCGTGGCGCTGCACCGTGGCCGTGGCGCGTGCCAGCAGGCGGTCCAGCACCGCCTGGATGTCCTCGGGATCGAGCCGGCTGGCCAGCCGTGTCGACCCGACGGCATCGATGAAAAGCACCGCCACGGCGCGGCGCGAGCGTGGCGCTGGAGACGGTGCGGGCGCCTGCTGCGGTGCGCGCAGTGCGGCCAGCGCGGCATCGACCACTGCATCGCCGAGCGCCCCGCGCTGGGCTTGAAGTGTGGCGATGGCTTGTTCGAGCGCCGTCTGCTCGTTCATTGGTGGGCCCGCTGGGGGTATGACGGGGCAGTCTAGTCCAATCGGCGCAAGGCCAGCACCGCACGCGCCATGCGCTGCGCGGCACCCCGGTGCTGTGCCGCAAAGGCCAGCGCGCGCGCGGCCCACGCTGGCAGGCCGGGGTCGGCGCACAGCGCCACGGCGCGCACCACAGCGGCGGGCAGGTCGGCCACCCGCTGGGCGGCGCCGGCGCTTTCGGCCCACTGTGCGGCCTGCAGGAAATTGAAGGTGTGCGGCCCCATCAGCAGCGGGCAGCCACAAGCAGCGGCTTCGATGAGGTTGTGGCCGCCCAGTGGCGCAAAGCTGCCGCCCAGCAAGGCCACGTCGGCCATGCCGTAGTACAGCGCCATCTCGCCCAGCGAGTCGCCCAGCCAGACATCGGCGGTGGCCGCTCCCGGCGGCGGCGCGTTGGCCCAGGCGCTGCGGCGAACCAGCGACAGGCCCGTGGCGGCCACCAGCCCCGCCGCCTCGTCGAACCGCTGCGGGTGGCGCGGCACCATCAGCAGCAGCGGTCGCGGCGCCGGCAGCAGCCCCCAGGCCTGCAGCAACGGCGCTTCTTCGCCTTCGCGGGTGATGGCCGCCAGCACCACCGCGCGGCCGGCGGCGGCGCGCCAGTGCCGGCCCTGGGCGAGCTGCGCGGCATCGGGCGTGAGGTCGAACTTCAGGTTGCCCAGCACCTCGACCGACGTGGCACCGATCTCGCGCAGCCGGCGCGCGTCGTCCTCGGTCTGCGCCAGCACGCGCGTGAAGGCCGCGGCCGCCGGGCGCATCAGCGCGGCCAGGCGCAAGCCCTTGTCCAGGCTGCGCTGCGACAGGCGCGCGTTGGCCAGCACCATGGGCACGCCGGCGTCGCGCGCGGCCGCCAGCAGGTTGGGCCAGACTTCGGTTTCCATGAGCACACCCACGGCCGGGCGGTGGGCGCGCAGAAAGCGCAGCACCGCAGCGGGTGTGTCGTAGGGCAGCCAGCACTGCGCGTCGCCGTCGCGCAGCAGGGCGCGGCCGGCTTCGCGGCCGGTGGCCGTGCCATGCGTGAGCAACAGGCGCAAGCCCGGCTGCTGCTGGCGAAGCGCATCGACGAGCGCAGCGGCTGCCAGCGTTTCGCCCAGGGACACGGCATGCAGCCACAGCCGCCCGGCCTGCTGCGGGCCTCGCGGCACGCCCAGCCGCTCCGCCCAGGCCAGGCGATAGGCCGGTTCGCGCCGGCCGCGCCACCACAGCCGCGCCAGATACAGCGGTGTGGCCAGGCGCAGCAGCGTCGAGTACGCGGCGCGCGCCAACATCGGGATCAGTGACAGAAGCGCCGCCAACCAAGTCGCCGCCGCGCGACCGGCTCCGCCGGGCCGCTGGCAGTGCCCCCTTGAGTGGGAGCGCCGCAGGCGCTCCGGGGGTGTTCCATCAATGCGCCGCCGCAGCCACCTGCGCGTCGGGCTTGACGCTGCGCAGCACGGCCATGAACTGGGCCTCGATGCGGTGCAAGGCCTCGGCCGTGTGGCCTTCGAAGCGCAGCACCAGCACCGGCGTGGTGTTGCTGGCGCGGATGAGGCCAAAGCCGTCGGCAAAGTCCACGCGCAGGCCGTCGATGGTGCCGACCTCGCCGCCGTCGAACTTCAGCCGGCCGTCGGCCACGCGGGCCAGTAGCTCGGCGGTGACGGTGTGGTGCTCACCCTCGGCGCAAGGCACGTTGAGTTCAGGCGTGCTGAAGCTGGTGGGCAGGGCATCGAGAAACGCGCTGGGGTTCTTCTCGCGGCTCAAGATTTCGAGCAAGCGCCCTGCCGTGTACATCGCGTCGTCGAAGCCGTACCAGCGCTCGCCGAAGAACAGGTGCCCGCTCATCTCGCCGGCAAAGGGCGCGCCGGTTTCCTTCAGCTTGGCCTTGATCAGCGAGTGCCCCGTCTTCCACAACAGCGGCTTGCCGCCGGCCTTG
>JANOLY010000360.1:0-14662 GCA_031420055.1 Burkholderiales bacterium
ACGCTGCTGTCGGCCATGGAAGGTGCGGGCAAGCTCATCGACGACGAAGAACTGCGCGAAGCCATGCGCGAAAAAGGCCTGGGCACACCAGCCACACGCGCCCAGACCATCGAGGGCCTGATCTTCGAAAAATACATCTTGCGTGAAGGCCGCGAGCTGGTGCCCACGGCCAAGGCCTTTCAGCTGATGACGCTGCTGCGCGGCCTGGCTATCGAAGACCTGACCAAGCCCGAGCTCACCGGGAACTGGGAGTACCAGCTATCCGAGATGGAGCACGGCCGGCTGCAGCGCGACGTGTTCATGGCCGAGATCGCCAAGATGGCCGAGCGCATCGTGCGCAAGGCCAAGGAATACGACCGCGACACCATCCCCGGCGACTACGCCACACTGGCCACGCCCTGCCCCAACTGCGGCGGTGTGGTGAAGGAAAACTACCGCCGATTCGCCTGCACCGGCGTGAACATCGGCAGCGCCGCCGTTGGCGTCGCGGGCGACGGCGAAGGCTGTGGCTTTTCCATGACCAAGATCCCGGCCGGCCGAGCCTTTGAGACGGCGGAGGCCGAGGCCTTCATCCGCGACCGCAAGATCGGTCCGCTGGAGGGATTCCGCTCCAAGGCCGGCTGGCCCTTCACGGCCGAGTTGAAGCTGGTGCATGACGCCGAGATCAACAACTGGAAGCTCGAATTCGACTTCGGCGAAGACGCCAAGGCCGCCGCCGGCGACGGCGAGCCGGTGGACTTTTCTGCGCAGACCTCGCTGGGCGCCTGCCCCAAATGCAAGGGCCATGTCTACGAGCATGGCGCCAGCTTTGTGTGCGAGCACAGCGTGGGCGCGCATGTCACCTGCGACTTCAAGAGCGGCAAGATCATCTTGCAGCAGCCGGTGGAGCGCGACGAGATGACGCGCCTGCTGGCCAGCGGCAAGACCGCGCTGCTGGAGAACTTCGTCTCCAACAAGACCCGCCGCAAGTTCAAGGCCTTCCTGGTCTGGGACGCCAAAGAGGGCAAGGTCGGTTTCGAGTTCGAGCCGCGCAAGCCGCGCGAAGCAGCGACGAAAAACGCGCCGGCCAAGAAGGTGGCGGCCAAGAAGGCCGCGGCCTGAGCGCCGCTGCATGAGCGCCGCCGACCGCGATACCCAAACACACCCGAGGTGAGCCCCATGCGACTGCATCAACGACTGGCCGGTCTGGCCCTGATGGCGGCGCTGTCGGCCGCGGCACAGGACGGCACTTTCGCCACGCGATCGCTCACCCCCGAAACCGCGCTGGCCGCCGCGCGCGCCGCGCTGGAGGCTTGCCGCAAGCAGGGATTTCAGGTGGCGGTGGCCGTGACCGACCGCGCCGGCGTGACGCAAGTGCTGTTGCGCGACCGCTTTGCCGGGCCGCACACCGTGGAAGTCGCCACCAACAAGGCCTGGACGGCGGGCAGCTTCAGGACGACCACCACCGCGCTGGCGGCAGAAACCCAAGCCGGCCGGCCCATGAGCGGCCTGCGCTCCCTGCCGCGCCTTTTGGCCGCCGGTGGCGGCATGGTCATCGAGGGCGGGGGCAACATTTACGGGGCCATCGGTGTGTCCGGCGCGCTGGGTGGTGACGCCGACGACAGCTGTGCTGCCGCCGGCATCAAGGCCATTGCCGATGCCATCGAGTTCTGAACAAGCACACGTTTGACGATGTCTTCCCGACCCCCCATCGATGTCGCCGCCTACATGGCCGAAGTCGGCGCGGCTGCGCGTGCTGCCGCCGCCACGATGGCTGCGTCCAGCACCGCCGCCCGTAACGCGGCCTTGTGTGCGCTGGCCAGCCGGCTGCGTGCGGCCGGGCCTGCGCTGCAAGCAGCCAACCAGCGCGACCTGCAAGCTGCTGCCGGCCTGGCGCCGCCGCTGGTGGACCGGCTCAAGCTCACGCCGTCCATCATCGCCACCGTGGCCGAAGGCTGCGAGCAGATCGCTGCCATGCCCGACCCCATCGGCGAGATCAGCGACTTGAAAAACCGCCCCAGCGGCATTGCAGTGGGCCGCATGCGCGTGCCGCTGGGTGTCTTCGGCATGGTCTACGAGAGCCGCCCCAACGTAACCATCGAGGCCGCCAGCCTGGCCATCAAGAGCGGCAACGCCTGCATCCTGCGCGGTGGCTCGGAGGCGCTGCATTCCAACCTGGCGCTGTGGCAACTGGTACAAGCCGCGCTGGTCGACGCCGGCCTGCCCGCCGACGCCGTGCAACTGGTGCAGACCACCGACCGCGCTGCGGTGGGCGCGCTCATCACCATGCCGCAGTACGTTGACGTGATCATCCCGCGCGGCGGCAAGGGGCTGATCGAACGCATCAGCGCCGAGTCGCGCGTGCCCGTCATCAAGCATCTCGACGGCAACTGCCATATCTACGTCGACGGCCAGGTCGATCTGGAGCAAGCGCTGCGCGTCACCGACAACGCCAAGACGCAGAAGTTCAGCCCCTGCAACGCTGCCGAGTCGCTGCTGGTGCATGCAGCGCAGGCGGCGGCCTTCCTGCCGCGCATCGGCGCGGTGTTCGCGGCCAAGGGCGTGCAGATGCGCGCCTGCCCGCAGGCCCTGGTGCACCTGGCCGGTCTGCCCGATGTGGTTGCGGCGCTGGAATCAGACTGGGGCGAGGAGTACCTGGCGCCCATCATCAGCATCAAGGTGGTGGCGGGCCTGGACGAGGCCATCGCGCACATCAACCAATACGGTTCGCACCACACCGATGCCATCCTCACCACGAACCACCCGCATGCCATGCGCTTTTTGCGCGAAGTGGATTCGGCCAGTGTGATGGTCAACACCAGCACGCGTTTTGCCGACGGCTTCGAGTACGGGCTGGGTGCCGAGATCGGCATCAGCACCGACAAGCTGCACGCACGCGGCCCGGTGGGGTTGGAGGGCCTGACCTCGCTGAAGTGGGTGGTGCTGGGGCAGGGCGAAGTGCGTGATTGAAGGCCGCAGCGGTGCGGCGCGCAGGGCCGTCCCGTGAGCGCCGAACAGCTGGCCGTGCTGGCCGGTGCTGCTGTGCTGGTGTTCTGGATGGTCGGCGCCTACAACCGACTCGTGGCGCTGCGCAACGCCATCGCTGCGGCCTGGGTCGGCGTTGCCGAGACCTTGCAGCAGCGCGGTGAGATGGTCGCCCCGCTGTTGCTGGCGCTGCAAGAGCCGCTGGCCGCCGAGCAAGGTGCGTTGGACGCCTTGCGCGTCAGCCACGGGCAGGCCCAGGTGGCTGCGGCAGAGTTGAAGGCGCGCCCGCTGAGCACGGCCGCTGTGGCAGCCTGGCGCAGCGCCGAGTCGGCCCTGCCGCCGGCCGCCAGCCGCGTGCTGGCCCTGCTGGAGCAGCACGCCGAACTGCGTACCACCCCGGCCGTGGCCACAGCGGTGGCCACCTGGCACCTGGCCGAGTCGCGCCTGGCCTACGGCTGCCAGGTCTTCGACTCCGCCGTGGCGGCCTACAACGAAGCCACGCTGCAGCTACCCACACGCTGGCTGCTGCGGCTGTTCGGCTTTGCGCCGGCGGGTCGGCTCAAGGGCTGAGCCAGCCCGGAAGGGCTTACGACGCCGGGCAGCTCTGGCCCAGTTGCTGGATCAGCCCGCGCAACGTGCGGGTGTTGCCCGTGGCCTCGTCCACCGGATGAAAGCTGCTGTTGGTGTGGGCGCAGCCGTAGTTGGGTGCGGCCACCACCGCCGGGGTCAGCACATCGTCGCCCGCGGGCTTGGTGCCTTGGCGCACCCAGCGCACCATGTCGTCGAAGGCGGTCTGCATCTCGGCGTCGGTGAAGTCGCAATGCGTGGCACCGCGAATCGCCCGCTGCACCACGCGGTCGGCGCGCACCGTGCCGTTGGCCACCACCCGGTTGCGGTAGATCTGCTGCATGCTGAAGGGCACGAACAAGTCGCCCAGCGTGTGCAGGCTGACGATGGGCGCATAGGGCTTGCCCGCAGCCACCGGCACCCAGCGCATGCCGTCGCGGCGCAGCCTGTTCCAGTCGGTGTCGGACGCGATCTTGGGCACGTTGGCGTTCAGCGCAGCGCTGGTGGTGGCGTCGCCATCGATCACGTAAGTGATGTTGCGCGTGTCGATGTTGTAGCGGTTCAGGATGCCCGTGAGCGTGCCGTCCACACCCAGGTTGCCGTAGGTGCCGCCGACATAACTGCCGCCAAAGGACAGGCCGATGTCGAACAGCGGCCGGTTGCCCCCGGTGACGCTGCGCACCACGCCAGCGTACTGCGCGCCGGCCACACCCCGCGGCGTGAAGCCGGTGTTGGGGAAATTGTTGAACAGCGCCATGTGCGTGGGCAGGCGGGTGGAATTCGGGTTGACGTCAGCACCCAGCAGGCTCTGGAAGCGCTGGCGCGCCGTGACACTGGCCGGCAGCGCGGCGCCCACGCCTGACAGCTGCAATGCCGCCATGCCCATCGCGCCGAAGCCGTTGAACAGTTCCGCGTCGCCCATCACGCCGCACATCGGCACGGCGCCGGCGTAACGCACGCGGTTGACGGCGGTGGCCAGCGTTTCTTCTTCCATTGCCGCGGCCGTGATGTGCCCGCCCATGGAGTGGCCCATGATGTAGATGCGGCTGGGCGCAGCGCGGCCGGTGAGGCTGGCAAAGGCCAGGGCCAGCTTGTTGGTGTCCTCGACACCGGCGCGCACGTCGTAGGAATTCTTGCTGAAGCCCGACGCCGCCCAGGCGTAGCCCGACTTCACCAGGTGGCGCCGGATGCTGGCGTTGTTGCCCGCCAGTGCGGCGCCTTCACCGGCGTAGCCGTGGGCGTACATGACGAGCTCGCCGTTCCAGTTGGCCGGCACCTCGATGCGGTAGGCGGCGAAGGGGCTGGTCGGGTTGTTGTCGTAAGACGCCAGGCGACCTGCAATGCGCGTCGTCGTCGTCACGTCCACGCCGTCGCCGGCAGCCACGGACAGGGCGGCAAAGGTGGTGGCGGAAAAGTCCGCGGCGTTGACGGTGAAGGTCTTGGCGTCCTGGCCGCGCGCTTCTTCGCGCGGCAGCGCAGCAGTCAGCGAGGTGCCGGCCGCGGCGGCGGTGGTCAAGGTGCTCAGCGTGGACGATGCACTGGCCAGCGACGCGCCCAAGGCGTCCAGCGCCTTGTCGTCGTCGTCGCCGATGGCAAACACCCCGTTCATCGGGTTGACGCTGAAGGTCCAGCCCATCAGCCGGTTGGCGTCGCCGGCCACGGCCGTGGTGGCGGCTGCCAGGTTGTCGTTGGCGCTGTTCAGGGCCGCGGCGCTGATGTTGGCGAAGGCCGTGCTCGGGTTGGCGCGCAGCGCCCGGGCCACGACCAGGGAACTCAGCGGCGTGATGTTGACCCGCCCGGCGTTGACCGTGAAGCCGTGCAGCCGGCCCATGGTGCCGCCCGCGTCAACCTCCAGCATGCAGGGCATGCCGCGCCCGGTCAGCTCGAAGCGAAAGGCGCCACGGCTGTCGGTGGTGGTGGTGGCTGGTTCGCCCGCCGCACACTTGATGGTGACGACCTTGGCGGCCACCGCCGCGCCGGTGGCGGCCAGGCCGTCGATCGTGATCGGCGGCAGGCGCACATCGTCGCCGCCGCCGCACGCGGCGAGCAAGGCGGCCATCAACAGCGGGGCGATAAAGAATTTCTTGTCTCTCATGGTCTTTTCCTTGGTCTGGGGGGTGTTGTTGGCTGCGGCGCCGACAACAGCGATGGTGCTGGATTGCGTCACGCCGGGCCGGCGCCAGTACCCAGGACTTTCCCGCACAGGGCGGCCGCCCGCATCAATCCGCCGGGGTGGCGGCATCGGCCGGGTCGTCTTCCAGTGCAATTTGCATGCACACCGCGCGGCACAAGGTGGCCACACGCTGGTTGCCGATGCGGTAGTAGATCTGCGTCGCGTCGCGCCGGCGCGCCAGCACACCGGCGCGGTACAGCGTGGCCAGGTGCTGGCTCATGTTGGGCTGCGTGGTCGCGATCTCGTGCAGCAGCTACGAGACGGTTTTTTCCTGCTTGCACAGCGCGCTGATGATCTTCAGCCGTATGGGCGTGGACAGCAGCCGGAACAGCTCGGCCGCCGGGCCGAAGACCTGGTCGGACTCGTCGCCGGCCGCGGCCGGCGCCACCCGCGCAGTGGCGGCGTTCACGCGGCCCATTGCAGCAGCTCGAGCACGTCTTTTTCAAACATCTCGCCGGGCAACGCCTGCTTCAGGCGGCCCTGGCGGTCGACGACCACGGTCATGGGCACCACCCGACGCGGCGCCAGCAATGCGGCCAGGCCCGGCTGGTTCAGCGTGATGGGGAATGTGTAGCCCTGGGCCGCGGCGTAGCGGGCCACCGCCTCGGCGTCGGTCTCGCGCGCCACGCCGAGCACACGCAGGCGCTTGCCGCTGGCGGCGCGGTGCAGTTTTTCAACGTGCTGGTTGTGGCGCCGGCAAAAGGGGCAGGTGGTGGTCCAGAACACCACCACCACGGCGTTGTCCGCAGCCTGCGCCGGCCCGAAGCTGGCGCCGCCCAGCAAGGCCATCACCGGCCAGGGCACGGGCTGGCCAGCCTGCACGGCCGTGGCGGTCTGCGCCAAGCTGGCGCCGGCCGCGCCGGTCAGGGCGCCGAGCAGGGTTCTGCGTTTCATTTGAGTCCTTGCTCCATCAAGAGGTAGGTGTTGTAGGCGTTGACGCGGTTGGCCGCCGCAAACAGCGGCAGGTGCGAAAAACGCGACCAGTCGGCGCGCGCATAGGCCTCGTCGAAGGGGTCGAGGTTGCGCGCGGCTTCGCCCATCGTCAAGCGCAGGTGCTGCAGATAGTCGCGCGTGAGCTGCAGGTCGGCCTGCGCGTTGCTCGACGCCGGCCCGTGGCCAGGCACGATGAGCGCGGGGTTCAGTCCGATCAGCCGGTCCAGCGCCTCTATCCAGCGCCCGCTGTCGGCCTGGCCCACGAAGGGGATGCGGCCGCGGAACACCAGGTCCCCGGCGATCAGCACGCGCTGCTGTGGTAGCACGACGACCAAGTCCTCAGCGGTGTGCGCCGGGCCCGCCGGCAGCAGCAAGAACTCCACCCCGCCCAGGGTGAACGTGGTGGGCTCGCTGATCCAGCGGTCGGCCGGCACGAGCCGGGTCTGCGCGTTTATCCAAGGCGCCAGCTCGGCACGGCTGGCCTGCAAGCGCAGCTGCGCGGCGTCGGAATGCAGGTAGGCCTGGCCGTCACGCTGCGCGGTGATGAGCGCGCCGGCGTCCTTGAACACCTGCAGGCCGTAAATGTGGTCGGCGTGGAAGTGCGTCACCACCACGTGGCGCACCGGCTGCGGCGTGATGCGCGCGATGGCCGCCAGCAGCTCTTGGGCCAGTGCGGGCGAGCCCAATGCATCGACCACCACCACGCCATCGCGGGTGACCACAAAAGCGGCGTTGCTGATGAAGTTGCGGTTGCCCGGCGTGCCCAGCGCCGAGGCACCTTGCACCATCCACACACCAGCAGCCACCTGCACCGGCTGCAGCGGCAGGGCCTGAGCCGCTGCGGTGCTGGCGCCCAGCGCGAACCAGGCGCAGGCGACAAGGCTTCGCAGCGCGGACCACAGGGAGCAGAGTCGAGTCATGCGCGCGATTCAACCATACATTCGCAAAGGGTGATATTTCAGGTTGTGGGTTGGTTCTCCGCGGTTTCGGTTGCGCGTGAACCCGCATGGCGATGTGGCCGCTGGGGCTCCACAATCACCATCCCGCGCACCCGAAGGAGACTGTGATGCCCCGACTTTCCCGTGCGGCCCTGGCTGCGCTGGCCGCCGTGATGATGGCCGCCGCACCCTGGGCCCAAGCCCAGCCGCAGGACACCAACCTCGCACGCAACCTGGCCGCCACCTGCGCCAACTGCCATGGCACCAACGGCAACGCTCGGGGTGAGATGGCGTCACTGGCCGGGCGCCCTGCCGCGGCCACCGTGGCCTTGATGGGGCAGTACAAGGCGGGCAACCTGCCTGCGACCATCATGCACCAGATCGCCAAGGGCTACACCGACGAGCAGATCAAGCTCATCGCCGACCACCTGGCTGCCCAGCAGCCCAAGAAGTGAGAGCGCGCACCATGACAAACGCTGTGAATGCAGAACTCTCGCGCCGCCGCCTGCTGGGCGCCGGCGCGGCGCTGGCCGGCCTCAAGCTGTCCGGTTGCGCCAGTGGCCCGGCCAGCGGCCCGTCCATCGGCCGGGTGGTCATCGTCGGCGGCGGCTACGGTGGCAGCACCGCGGCGCGCTACCTGCGCATGTGGGGCGGCAATGTCGACGTCACACTGGTCGAACGCAACGCGAGCTTCGTTTCGTGCCCCATCAGCAACCTGGTGGTGGGCGGCTACAAGCAGATGGCCGACATCACCCGCGGCTATGACGGCCTGCGCGCACTGGGCGTGAAGGTGGTGCAAGGCGACGTGACAGCGGTGGACGCGGCCGGTAAGAAGGTGCGCCTGGCCAGTGGCGTGGATCTGCCTTACGACCGCCTGATCCTGTCGCCCGGCGTGGACTTCATGAACGACCAGGTGGTGGGCCTGGCCGCAGCGCTGGACAGCGGCCGCGTGCTGCACAGCTGGAAAGCCGGCCCGCAAACGCTGGCCCTGCGCCGCCAGCTCGAAGCCCTGCCCAACGGCGGCATCTACGCCATCAGCATCCCCAGAACGCCCTACCGCTGCCCGCCCGGCCCCTACGAGCGCGCCTGCATGGTGGCCAGCTACTTCAAGACCGCCAAGCCGCGCAGCAAGGTGCTGGTGCTGGACGCCAACCCCGAAGTCACCAGCAAGAAGGCGCTGTTCGAAAAGGCCTTCAAAGACCACTACACCGGCATCTTGGAATACCGCGCCAACAGCGAGATCAAGGAAGTGGTGGGCACGACCGCCAGGCTGGAGTTCGAAGACGTCAAGGCCGACATCCTGAACGTCGTGCCGCCGCAGCGCGGGGGCGACATCGCGCGCAGCGCCGGCTTGCTGAACATGAACGCGCGCTGGGTCGGCGTGAACTGGCTGACCATGGAATCCACCGTCGTGCCCGGCATTCACGTGCTGGGCGACGCCACCTTCTCGGCGCCGGCCATGCCCAAGAGCGGCCACATGGCCAACCAGCACGCCAAGGTGGCGGCCGCGGCCATCATCCAGATGCTCAAGGGCGAGGCCGTCAACGCCACGCCGGTGGTCATGAACACCTGCTACAGCTTCGTCACCGCCAGCGATGTGATCCACGTGGCTTCAGTGCACCAGTACGACGCGGTGGACAAGACCTTCAAAACGGTGCCCGGCTCGGGCGGTGTCTCGGCCGCGGCCAGCGCGCAAGAAGGGCGCTATGCACTGAGCTGGGCCGACAACGTCTGGGCTGACATGCTGGCGGTGTAGCCGGTCCAGGCGGGTTGCGGGCGCTGCGGCCGCATAGCCCCGGGCCGCGCTTGCGGCGCGTGGTTGGCGAAAATGCTCCGCATGGATTCAGTCTCTCAAGCCGCGCTGGGTGCGGCCGTGGCGGTGGCCGTGATGCAGCGGCGCACGGCAGTGTGGAAGGCCGCGGCCTGGGGTACGGTGGCCGGCACCCTGCCCGACCTGGATGTGTGGGTCGACTACGGCGACCCCATCCTCAACATGGAGTTGCACCGCGCTGAAACGCACGCGCTGTTTTGGCTGACGCTGTTTTCCGCGCCGCTGGCCTGGTGCGGCAGCGGCTTGCGTGCCAACGCCTGGGGGCTGGTGCTGTCCACGGCCTACCTGGGCTGGAGCGTGCTGGCCCAGCAGCAGGTGACGGCCATCGCGCGGGCCACGATCCAGGCGCAGGGCATCGCGGCCGATCGTGTGCTGGTCACGCCGAGCGCCTTCAACACTGTGTTGTGGCGCGTGGTGGTGGTGGGTGGTGGCGCGTACAACGAGGGGTTCTATTCATTCTTCGACGACAGCACGCGCATTGACTTTCGCAATGGCGAGCGCGGTGAAGCCTTGCTGGCCGAAGTCCAGCATGTGGATGGCATCCAGCGCATCCGCCGCTTCAGCAAGGGCTTGTATGCACTGCGCGACGACGAGGGCATGGTGCGCATCTCCGACCTGCGTATGGGCCAGCACCCGAGCTTCACCTTCGCCTTCCATGCCGCCCAGCGCCAAGGCGCCAGTGCTGCCACCGCCCTGGTGCCGTCGCGCGCCGCAGGCCGGCGGCCCGACGCAGCGGTGGGTCTGCCCTGGCTGTGGCGGCGGATGTGGGGCGAACGAATTTCGTCACCGGGTTGAGGGGCTGGCCCACCGCACGTTGAAAGCGCGCAACCATCCGTTTGGTTTGTTGAACAGGGCGCTTGGCCATGGCGGCCTTGGCGGGGCCCTGCTCGACAAAGGTCTATACGGGCCGCGCCCCGAGGCCAAGCGGTTTCACCGTGCCCCTCAAGGCTTGATGTAAGCCGCGCCTTCTTTCTGCATCTTGGCCAGACGCACCACGCCCGAGGGCGTGTATTCGGCTTCCTGCATGAACTGGTCCTTCTTCAAGTTGCGGTTGCGCAGCGTGATCTCGCAGATCTCGAACTTCACGCCGCGGCCCGCCAGTGCGGCCACCGGGCCGGCGTAGGCGCTGCCGGCGGCGTCTTTGGCGCCTTCCATCAGCAGGTCCACGCCGTTGGCATGCGTCACCACGGTGATCTTGGCCAGCGGGTCCACGTCCAGGTGGTTGCGGATGTTGCGCAAGCCCTTGGTGCCTTGCGTGGCGGCGTCGTCGATGTGGTAGACGACGCGGTCTTGTGCGCTGGCGGCCAGCGTGCTGAGGGCGACGAGTGTGCCGACGAGGAAGTTGCGAATGCTCATGTTCTGTCTCCGGTGGTGAGGGGCGGCTAGGCCACCCCGGGGTTGCCTGTCGTGCCGATCAAACGCGGTGTGTTGATGCGCCGCGGCTTCACGCGCCCACCGCCCTGGGCCTTGAGCCAGGTCTCCAACACGTCCCACACCGGCTTGTGGCCGGCGCTGCGGGCTTCTTCGGCCACCGGCGCCCAGCCGGCTACCTTGTAGGTCTTGCTGGCTTCTATGGGCTGGCCGCCGAGCACCATGTCGCTGATGCGCGCGCCGGCCTTCTGGCCGGGCGTGAGGCTGTACTGCAAGCCTCCCACGCGCACCATGTCGCCGCCCTGCTGGTAGTAGGGGTCGGGGTTGAAGAGGTTGTCGGCCACGTCTTCGAGCACGGTCTTGATGAATTCGCCCGTCATGTCGGTGACGGTGGCGTAGGGGTAGGTGACTGCCACCTGGTCCATCATCAACTCGCGCGTGATGGCCTGGCCCGGCAGCAGCGTGGTGCCCCAGCGGAATCCCGGGCTGAAGGCGATCTGGGCGCCCTGCACGTCCATCAGCGCGTCGCACAGCAATTGGTCCCAGCTGCCGTTGAAGTTGCCGCGGCGGTAGAGCAAGCCGTCGGTGACGGCCAGCTTCTCGGACAGCTTGGACTCAAACGGCGCGCGCACCTTGGTGATGAGTGCGTCCATCTCAGCGTCGGCACGCAGCAGGTTGCTGAAGATGGGCAGCAGCCGGTAGCGGTGGCGGGTGACGCGGCCGGCTTTCGCGGAAAGATCGACCTCGAAATCCATCACGCCCAGGAACTTGCCGTTGCTGCCGGCGTTGGTGACGAGTGTGGTGCCGCCCGGGTTGGCCACGGGCACGGCCAGGGGCACGCCGTCGTGCGTGTGGCCGCCGAAGATGGCGTCGATGCCGCGCACGCGGCTGGCCATCTTCAGGTCGACATCCATGCCGTTGTGCGACAGCAGCACCACCACCTGGGCGCCGGCGGCGCGCGCCTCGTCCACGGTCTTTTGCATGTTCGCGTCCTGAATGCCGAATTCCCAGTCGGCCACCAGGTAGCGCGGGTTGGCGATGGGCGTGTAGGGGAAGGCCTGGCCCACCACGGCCACCTTGACGCCGTTCATCTCGCGCAGCGTGTCTGCATGGGGTTTTCTCATTCGGGGGGTGGATCGATCATGTTCAAGGCGCCGGCTGGGCTGCAACGGGAGATACCCTTTTGGGGCGCTTGCCTTTGAAGCTTGCCGGGGTTCACGGTCGGGCACCCTGAGCCAGCCATTGTCCGATGGATTGCGCGTCGGTTGCTGGCAGCGTCTGCGCCGGCATCGGTATGGGGCCCCAAACGCCGCTGCTGCCCGACACGATGCGCTCGGCCAGGTAGGCAACGCCATCAGCGCGGCCGGCGTACTTGCGTGCCACTTCGTTCAACGAGGGCCCGACGACGCGGTTGCCCACGCCATGGCAGGTCAAGCAGTTGTGCTGCCGCGCCAGCGCCAGCGCGGCTGCCCCGGGGCCTGTGGCCGCCGCGGCCGACCGCGTTGCAGCACCCGCACGCATGGTGTCCATGCCGCGCTGCGCGCCCACCAGCCGCTGCTGCTGGGCCAGGTTGCCGTGAGCATCGCGCGTGCTCGGGCAGGAACGACGTCACCTTGGCGGGCACCGCGCAGTCCTTCATGCCAGCCGCGGCGCGCACGTCGGCGCGGCCGCCGTTGCCCAGGCTGCGGCCGGGCCACATCCCGTGGTCTGTGCTCATGCCCTTGCGGTTGGGCAGCAGGGCTTGCGTCTGCGCCATGTTGCGGTGGGACAAGCTGAAGTCGTCGGGCACGATGCGGCCCAGGTTGAGCATGTAGGCGGTGACGGCATAGGTCTCATCCACCGACAGCGACCTGGGCGCATTCCAGGGCATGGCGCGGTAGATGTAGTCCCACAGCGTGGACAGCGTGGCCAGCTTCATCAGCGTGGTGCGGCCCGGAAAGCCTTCGTCGGTGAGCCTTGCAGCGCGGCCGCTGCGCACGTCGGCCGCGGTGGTGCCGCCTATCAAGGGCGTGAACACCGAGTTGCTCTCGCCAAAGATGCCGTGGCAGGACTCGCACTTGCCCTCCCACACCACCATGCCCTGGGCCACCGTGCCAGAGCCCGCCGGCAGGCCCTTGAAGTCGGGGCGCACGTCGGTGTCCCAGGCTGCCACTTCGGCCGGCAGCGCGGCACGGCCGATGCCGGGGAAAGCGGGCGCCGACGCGGTCTGTGCCTGCACCGTCGCCACGGCCAGGCCCAGCAGCGTGGCGGCGAGCGCTGCACGCAGGCGCTCAGCCAAGGTGGACATTGCCGACCTCCCCGCTTTCCTGCACCAGCCAGGTCTGCACCGCGTTGTTGTGATAGATCGACCGCGTGCCGCGCACGGCGCGCAGCGCGCAGCGCGCGGCTGCTGGGCTGCACGTAGCCGGTGTCGTCGCTGGCGCGGCTCTGGATGAGCGCCGGTTTGCCGTCCCACACCCAGTCCAGGCTGAAGCGCGTGAGGCACTTGTCCAGCACGGGGCTTTGCAGCCGGGACATGCGCCAGTTGCGCCCGCCGACTACCGACACATCCACCCGCCGCACCTTGCCGCGGCCCGACCAGGCCAGGCCGCTGATGTTGTAGTAGCCGCGGTCCAGCAGCATCTGCCCGCCCGAGGGCGTGGTGACCACGCTCTTGCATTCCTGGATGCTGCTGTACTGGCGGTGCAGGCCGCTGGGCAGGAGGTCGAGGTAGTGCAGCGCCTCGTCCTTGGTGGCGTACGGCTTGTCGCCGACTTCGATGCGGCGCAGGTACTTCACCCAGCTCACGCCCTGCACGCCGGGCACCACCATGCGCAGTGGGTAGCCGTTTTCCGGGCGCAGCATCTCGCCGTTCTGGCCATACGCCACCAGCACCTCGCCGCTCTCCACCATCTCCATCGGGATGGTGCGCGTCATGCCCGAGCCGTCAGCGCCTTCGGCCAGCACGAAGCGGCCGCGCTTGTAGTCGGCGCCGGCCATGTCCAGCAGCGCCTTCAGCGGTACGCCCGTGAACTCACTGCAGCTGAGCATGCCGTGGCTGTACTGGCAGGTGGGCACGGCCACGTTGCCCCACTCCATGCCGGTGTTGGCGCCGCATTCGATGAAGTGGAAGCGGCTCACCGAGGGCAGCCGCATCAGCTCGTCCATGCTGAAGACCATGGGCCGCTTCATCAGCGCGGCGTCACCGCCGTTGAGCATGAGTCGGTGCTTGGTGGGGTCGATGTCCCACCAGCCCTGGTGGTGGCGCTCGAAGTGCAGCCCGCTGGGCGTGACGATGCCGAACAGGCTTTGCAGCGGCGCAAACGACACCGAAGACTGGGTCGTCTGCGTCAGCCCCGGGCTGGGCCGGCGCTGCACGTTGGCCTCAAACTTGGACGGCTTGCCGTAGCCGTCGGCGGCCACGCCCTGACCCAGGCCGCGGCTGTGCTCGGGCAACTGCAGGATATTCGGGTCGCCGGCCGGGGTCTGGGCAGCAGCCACAGGCACCGCCGCCCCAGCCACTGCGGCAGCGAACGCGCTGCGGATGAAGTCGCGCCGGCCGGCCTGGGCCTCGCGGCGCACGGCGGCCACCGCGTTGCGGTCGAGAAAACCCTCGGGCGCCTTGCGCAGGCGGCCGGGCAGGTGGGGTGGTTCGCTCAAGCAGACCTCGTCATTCGCATCCAGAGATAAGCAAGTACTAATGTATGGATGCGCAAGGCCCATGGCATGGGCAGAAACACCAAGAGGACCGATACGGCGCGGCGGACCCAAAGCGCCTGAGAGCAGCCGCCGACCTACACTTGATCTCAGTGGGCCACGTGGCGCGATTGGCCGGAGGCAAAAGGCAAGACCTGACTCTCGGCGCCCTGACCCTCGGCGCCCTCGGCGCCTCGGCGCTCATGAGGC
>JANOLY010000361.1:0-3126 GCA_031420055.1 Burkholderiales bacterium
GTGCGCTTCAAGCTCGCGCTGACCGGCATCAACCCGCTGTGAGCCGAATCCGGCCCGCATGCCCCCAACCCGCTTTCCAACCCCGTCTTTCAACCTTTGAGGTCGACCCCATGAAAACTCTCCTCGCGACCGCTGTCGCTGCATTGCTGGCCATCGCCGCCCCGGCGCACGCGCAGTCGGGCACCTACAGCATCGACCCGACCCACACCTTCGTCACCTGGGAGGCGCTGCACTTCGGCACCTCCACCAGCCGCGGCCGCTTCGACAAGAAGGAGGGCACGATCGAATTCGACCGCACCGGCAAGACCGGCAAGGTCGACATCACCATCGACATGGCCTCCATCAGTACCGGCGTTGCGCCGTTCGACAACCACCTGAAGAGCAAGGACTTCTTCGACATCGCCAACCACCCGACGGCACGCTTTGTGGCCAGCGGCCTGGTCTTCGACGGCAGTAACGTCAACCAGGTCACGGGCACGCTGACGATGCTGGGCAAGACCGGTCCGGTGGTGCTCAAGGCCAGCCGCTTCAACTGCTATATGAACCCCTTCGTCAAGCGCGAAGCCTGCGGCGGTGACTTCGAAACCACCCTCCAGCGCAGCCAGTGGGGCAGCAGCTACGGCCTGCCGGGCATCCCCGACAACGTGCGGCTGCTGGTGCAGGTCGAAGCCATTCGCCAGTGATCGCTTGCGGCGGCGCGCAGGGGGGCAGCCAGGCGGCGCAGGCCGCGCGCCGGGCCCGGTGCGTGGCCGCCGCCGTGCTGATGGGCGTGGCCAGCGCGCCCGGGCTGGCGCAGCGGGCCACCTACGTGTTCGACCCCGAGCACAGCTTTGTGCACTTCGAGGTTCTGCACTTCAACACCTCCACCATCCGGGGCCGCTTCGGCCCCATCAGCGGCGCCGTGGTGCTGGACCCGGCAGCAGAGCAAGGCGAACTGAGCCTGCGCATCGCCACGGCCGGCGTGGACACGGGGCTGAAGATTTTCGACGCCCGCCTGCGCCGCGACGACTTGCTGGCCAGCGACGCCCACCCCGAGGCCTTCTTCGTGGCGCGGCAGTTTCGCTACACCGGCAGACAACTCGCCGAACTGCGCGGTGAGTTCACCTGGCGTGGCGTGAGCCAGCCGCTGTCGCTGCGCGCGACGCGATTTGCCTGCCGCGGCGTGGCTGATGTCGGCAAGGACGCCGGCCAGGTCTGCGGCGGCGACTTCGAGGGCGAACTGAAGCGCAGCGACTTCGGCGCCACCTTCGGCCTGCCCTTCATCGCCGACACGGTGCGGCTGGTGGTGCAGGTGCAGGGCACCCGGCGCTGATTGCTGCGCCCCCAGTCAAAACCGCTTCAACCGCACACTCCCCAATGGCCGGGGTAACACCGACTTGCGAGCCGCGGGGCAGACCCCGATAGTCCGTGATGCTGCAAACACGCTGTGCAGTCCCACGCAACAACGCGCGCCAGCGCAGGAGACAAACCCCATGACCGATGTCAAGAAGCCGGCCCAGCGCCGCAGTTTTCTCAAGTCCGCCACCGCAGGCGCCGTGGGCGCAGGCGCCCTGGCCACGCCGATGATCTCGTCGGCCCAGACCGTCAGCTTCCGCTTCCAGAGCACCTGGCCGGCCAAGGACATCTTCCACGAGTACGCCAACGACTTCGCCAAGAAGGTCAACGACATGGCCGGCAACCGGCTGAAGATTGAAGTTCTGCCCTCGGGCTCGGTCGTGCCGGCCTTTCAACTGCTGGACGCGGTCAACAAGGGCACGCTGGATGGCGGCCACGGCGTGCTGGCCTACCACTACGGCAAGAGCCAGGCTCTTGCGCTGTGGGGCTCCGGCCCGGCCTTCGGCATGGACCCCAACATGGTGCTCGCCTGGCACTACTACGGCGGCGGCAAGGCCATCCTGGAAGAGATCTACAAGAGCCTGAACATCGACGTCGTCTCCTTCGTCTACGGCCCCATGCCCACCCAGCCTCTGGGCTGGTTCAAGAAACCCATCTCCAAGGTCGAGGAGCTGAAGGGCCTGAAGTTCCGCACCGTGGGCCTGTCGATCGACATCTTCAAGGAGATGGGTGCCGCCGTGAACCCGCTGCCTGGTGGCGAGATCGTGCCCGCACTCGACCGCGGCCTGATCGACGCGGCGGAATTCAACAACGCGTCGTCTGACCGTCTGCTGGGCTTCCCCGACGTGGTGAAGAACTGCATGCTGCAAAGCTTTCACCAGAGCGGCGAGCAGTTCGAGATCCTCTTCAACAAGGGCAAGTACGACGCCCTGCCGGCCGAGCTGAAAGCCGTCATCGACTACGGCGTGCAAGCCGCCAGCGCCGACATGTCGTGGAAGGCCATCCAGCGCAACAGCCAGGACTACATCGAGCTGAAGACCAAGGACAAGGTCAACTTCTTCAAGACCCCCGACGCGATCCTGCGGGCGCAGCTGGCCGCGTGGGACAAGATCACCAAGGCCAAGTCCGCCGAGCAGCCCCTGTTTGCCAAGGTGATGGAAAGCCAGAAGGCCTTCGCGCAACGCGCCGGCTCGTGGCAGAACGACTACATGGTCGACTTCAAGATGGCCTGGAACCACTACTTCCGCGCGCCCGCCAAGAAGGCCTGATTCCCGCCCGCCCTCTCGACCCCGGGGCCACCGCAGCTGCAAGGCTGGTGGCCCTTTCACTTTTTCCGAAGTCCGTGTTTTCTGTCTGGAGATTGCCTGATGCAAAGCCTGTTGCTGCGCGTAGACCGTCTGTCCACCTGGCTGGGTCAGCTGTTCTCGTGGCTCATCGTGGCGCTCACGTTGATGATCACCTGGGAGGTGTTCTCGCGCTACGCACTGAACACGCCGCACGACTGGGCGCTGGACGTGCAGATCATCCTGTACGGCACCATCTTCATGATGGCCGGCGCCTACACGTTGGCCAAGAACGGCCACGTGCGCGGCGACGTGCTCTACAGCTTCTTCAGGCCGCAGACGCAGGCCAAGTGGGACCTGCTGCTGTACTTTGTCTTCTTCATGCCCGGCGTGGTGGCCATGACCTGGGCCGGCTGGATCTTCGCCACCGAATCGCTGGCCATCCGCGAGAGCACCTTCAGCGCCACGCCGATCCCCGTCGACCCCTTCAAGTTCATGATCCCGCTGG
>JANOLY010000362.1:0-4449 GCA_031420055.1 Burkholderiales bacterium
CCAGGCGGCCAACGTGCTGGCTTCACCTCAGGCGGTGGAGATGGGCATCTTCGTCGTGCGAGCGTTCGTGCGCATGCGCGAACTGGCCAGCGTGCATGCCGACCTGGCCAAGCGGCTGAGCGATCTGGAGCAGAAGACCGAGGGGCTGGTGCTCACGCACGACACTTTCAGCCGCAATACCCGCGCCCAGCTCAGGCAGCTCATCGAGGCAGTCAATCAACTCATGGCGCCATCCGATCCGCCCAAGCGGCCGATTGGGTTCATCCACCCCGAGGAAAAGGGCAGCAAGAAGCCCGCGGCAAGGAACAATGGGTAGCGTCCCGCTTCTTTGAGGCAAAAGGCAAGATTTGACCCCGGTGCCACATAGACGGCGCAAAACTCGAGGCCTGACCCTGACGTCCTCTTGCCTGCGCGGACTAGAAGATCACGACGGCGCTACGCCGGGCGGGCAAGTGAGCAGACGGTATGTCCAAGACCCGGGTAGTCGGGGTCAGTTCTTGCCTTTTGCCAGACTCTTCCACAATCCCTTCCATCAGATAGGCGGCCTTCGGGCCGCGCATCACTTCCTTCAGACGCTTCATGTCAAAGCGGCCCGAGTGGGTCAGGCGGGTCCAGTCCTTGACGAAGGCCTTGGTTCGGTCCGACGGCCGCGGCAGGACCGCACGCTTATCGCTTGGCGTCTTTTTCAATATCGACCATCAACGCTTTGGCCGATGCGAAACGTGCCTTGCTGATCGCGCGCGCCTCTGCCATCGCAGCGCGTGTATCAGCATTCGGTGCAGTCAGCGCAAACGGAAGTTGCTGCTCGGCCACCACCCGCGTGAGGAACACGCGCACCGCGTCCGAGACCGACAGCCCCATCGCTGCCAACGTCTCCGTGGCCTGGGACTTGAGGTGTTCGTCCACTCGAACGTGGACCATGCTGGACACGGGCATCGCGTGTTCCTTGTTGACTGCGTGAGTTACATTGTATCTCAGATGATCTGTTTGAACGGCAGGTAGCCAGACAGGTAGGACACTCTGCGGCACGGGTCAAGGCCGCAGCACCTTGGCCACCGGGTGTGCCCGCAGCCGGAACGCATCCGCCATGCCCGAGCCCAGCAAGGGCCGCAGGTACAGCCGGAAAGCATCGGTGATGTCGGTGCCGCTGGGGGCGATGAACTCGTCTTCCATGGTGCGTGTTTTGCCGGCCACCTCGGCCAGCGGCAGCAGTTCGTAGTCGACCGAGTAAAAGCCCGTGCGCTTGATGGCCACCGAGCCGTCGCGGTCGCCCCACATCGCAAACTGCACGGCCTTTTCGCCCACCTCGCGGGCCTCGCGCTGGTCGACGTCGCTGGTGCAGCCGATGAAGCTGCGCTGCAAGTAGCCAAAGGTGTCACCACGCACGCGCTTGATGCCCAGCTTGGACCTGATCTCTTCGCACAGCAAATCGGCCAGCGCGCCGCTGCCGCTGAGCTGCACGTTGCCGTGCGCGTCGTGCTCCAGGTCACGGGCCAGCTGGGCCAGCATGGGCTGGCCGTTGGCGTCGTGGATGCCTTCGCTGACGGCGACAACACAGCGCCCGTGGCGCGCGTACATCGCCTTCACGTCGGCCAGAAAGCGCTCCAACTCAAACACGCGCTCGGGCAGATAAATGAGGTGCGGGCCGTCGTCAGGGAACTTCTTGCCCAGGGCCGAGGCCGCTGTCAAAAAGCCCGCGTGGCGGCCCATCACCACGCCCACGTAAACGCCCGGCAACGCGGCGTTGTCGAGGTTGGCGCCGGCAAAGGCCTGGGCCACAAAGCGCGCGGCCGACGGGAAGCCGGGCGTGTGGTCGCTGCCGACGAGGTCGTTGTCGATGGTCTTGGGGATGTGGATGCTGCGCAGCGGGTAGCCGGCCTTGTGCGCTTCTTCTGAAACGATGCGCACGGTGTCCGACGAGTCGTTGCCGCCGATGTAGAAAAAGTGCTCGATCTCGTGCGCTTGCAGCACCTTGAAAATCTCGTGGCAGTAAGCCAGGTCGGGCTTGTCGCGCGTGGAGCCCAGCGCCGACGACGGTGTTGCAGCCACCAGTTCGAGGTTGTGGCTGGTCTCTTGCGTCAGGTCACAGAAGTCTTCATTGACGATGCCGCGCACGCCATGGCGCGCGCCGTACACGCGCTGGACCTCGCGAAAGCGCCGCGCTTCAAGCACCACGCCGACCAGCGACTGGTTGATGACGGCGGTGGGGCCGCCACCCTGGGCGACCAGTACCTTTCCTGAGGCCATGGGCTTGCTCCTTCGCGTGCCGTGTCAGCACCGCGGCGCGGGCTGTGCACGCATCGTAGCGGCAGCGCCATCGCCCACAATCGCGCGGTCACTCGCTGTAGCCCCTGCATGCACCGCACCCTCTTCGACACGCCTGTCGTCAACACGCTGCTCCGCACCTTCTCCATCCACTTTCTGCGCCTGACCGGATGGCAGGTCCAGGGCACGCTGCCCCCCGAAGCCACCAAGTCGGTGCTGATCGCTGCGCCGCACACCAGCAACTGGGACCTGCCCTACACGCTGATGCTGGCCTTCGTGCTGCGCCTGAACGTGTACTGGATAGGCAAGGCCAGCCTGTTTCGTTGGCCCTTAGGCCCGCTGATGCGCTGGCTGGGCGGCATTGCGGTGGACCGTTCGCGCAGCGCCAACCTGGTGGCGGCTTCTGCAGCCGCCCTGATCGATGCCGACGGTCCGACCCAGCTGGTGGTGCCGCCCGAAGGCACACGCGGCAAGACGCGGCACTGGAAGACGGGCTTCTACTACATCGCCCTGCAAGCGCGCGTGCCCATCGTGCTGGCCTTTGTCGACTACGAACGCAAGGTCGGTGGCCTGGGACCGTTGTTCACGCCCACCGGCGACATTCAGCGCGACATGGCCGAGATCAAGCGCTTCTACGCGCCCATCCAGGGGCGGCGGCCAAGGCAATTCGACGCGCAGTAGACGCCCGCGGGCGATCAGAAGTCCACCAACTCCACCTTCATGCCCCGCGCCTGCAGCAGCGCGCGTGCCCGTTCGGCGTCAGCGCGGCGCTCGTAGGGCCAGCAGACAACGCGCCAGTCTTCGCCGACGGGCAGCATCTCCACGCGCAGCAACGATCCCCGCGTGCCGCCCAGCAGGGCCTGGAACGCCGACTGCAACTGCTCGGCCTCGGCGCGCGTGCGCAGCAGCCGCGTGCTCAGCCCATACAGCACCGCCGGTGGCGTGGCGGGCTGTGTCGCTGGTGGTGTCGCGGTTGCCGCAGCAGGCGGTGACACTGCCGTGGCAGCCGTGCCAGCCGTGGTGGCCGGCTTGGCGGACGCGCTGGCCTGGCGTTCGGCACGCAGCGCAGCGACCGTGGCGCGGGCCTGGGCCTTGGCGGCGTCGTCCAGCAAGCCGGGCAGGCGCGGCGGGTCTGCGCTGGTGTGCTGCGGCTTGGCGGTCACAGCCACGGCGCTGTTGCTGGCCTCGGGCGCGGACGCGGACGCGGACGCGGACGCGGCAGTGGCCACAATGCTTGCAGCCCTGGCCGCCGATGCCGCGGAAGGCGCAGAAGCCGCAGAAGCCGCAGGGGCGGTGGCCACAGCCACCGCCGGCAGGGCCGCTGCGGGCGCTGAAGGCGCTGAAGGCGCTGGTAGCGCTGATGGCGCCACCGGCCACATCAACCCCACCACGGCGGCGACGAGCCCAGCCGGCGCCGCCAGCGCGCCCAGCAGGCGTGGCCGACTCCAGGCGCGGCGGCCCAGCACGGCAGGCAGCTCACCGCCCCCCAGCAGCAGGCGGTGGCGTTGACCGCCGATTTCGATGGCGGCCGTGGCCACCCACAGCTGCGCCACGCCGGCGCCGGTGGGCAGCAGCGCGGCGTCAACCGGCACCTGGCGCACGGGGCCGTCGAGCGGAGCTTGCAGCAGGGCCAAGCCATGGGTGCGCACCCAGTCCAGCACCTGCTTGAGCGGCAGCGGCGCCATGAAGTCATCGCTGCAAACCAGCGTGCACGGCGCATCTGGCGCCAGCGTCGCGGCCGGTGGCGCAGCCTGTGGCGACTGCGTGGCCTTGCCCTCGCTTGCCGTCGCACGTGCACGCAAAGACGAGCCCGCAGCTGCGGCGGGGGCCGCCGCGCCCATCGCTGCCGGCTCGCTGGCGCCCGCGCTGTCGCCCGCGCTGTCGTCCGTCACCGAGGCCGCCTCGGGCGTGGATCGCGGCGCCGGGGGTGGGTCTGTCTGCGGCGTCGCATCGGGCAGCTCGGGCGCTGAGGCAGCGGAGTCGTCGCCGTCGACGATCTGCGGCGCTGGGTCGACCTCGATGACCACGGCGTGCGGGTCCTCGGCCTCGATGACCGGGTTGATGGCCTCCGGTTCCGCAGGCTGCGCAGCCGGCGCCGTCGCCTCGGGCGGTGGGGGTGCAGGCGGCGCGGGCACCTCTTGCGGCAACAAGCCAGGCGCCGTGTAGGGCAGTGCGACATAGCCA
>JANOLY010000363.1:0-4963 GCA_031420055.1 Burkholderiales bacterium
CGTCACCGTGATGCGGGCCGGCGCCGTAGTGCTGGATTGCCCGGTGGCCGAGACCAGCATCGACGGCCTGGCGCAGGCCATGGTCGGACGCCGCGTGCAACTGGGCCGGCAGCTTGACGACGGCACGGCACGCAAGGCGCCCGGCCCGGCGCTGCTGCAGGCCAGCGGCTTGTGCTGGACCGATGCGCTGGGCGTGCCGAGCCTGGCCGATGTCTCGCTGGCGCTGCACGCCGGCGAGATCGTGGGCATCGCCGGTGTCTCGGGCAACGGCCAGAGCGAGCTGCTGGACGTGCTGTCGGGCCTGCTCACGCCGGCCCAGGGCGAACTGACCGTGGGCAGCCAGCGCTTCTCGCCACAGCACTGGCTCAGCACCCGGCAAGCCCGCGCACTGCGCATCGCCCACGTGCCCGAAGACCGCCACCGCCGCGGCATGGTGCTGGGCTTTGACGCCTGGGAGACCGCCGTGCTGGGCTACCAAGCCGGGCGGCGCTACAGCATTGCTGGCTGGATGCGCCAGCGCGCCATGCGCGACGACTGCGCGGCCATGATGGAACGCTACGACGTGCGCCCGCGCAACGCCACACTGCGGTCCAGCAACTTCAGCGGCGGCAACCAGCAAAAACTGGTGCTGGCGCGCGAAGCCGCGCCCCAGCCCCAGGTGCTGTTGGTGGGCCAGCCCACGCGCGGGGTGGACATCGGTGCCATCGAGTTCATCCACGGCCGCCTGCGCGCCATGCGCGACGCGGGTGGCGCGGTGCTGGTGGTGTCGTCAGAGCTGGACGAAATCCTGGCCCTGGCCGACCGCGTCATCGTCATGAACGCCGGGCGCATTGCCGGTGAGCTGCCGATTGCCGCGTGCAGCGAATCGGCGCTGGGGCGGCTGATGGGCGGGGCTGACAGCGGGCCGGCGGCTGGGGTGAGCGATCCGCAGCCGGCTGCAGCGAGCAGCGCGCTTTGACTGAGTTTGGGCAAGTTATTAAAGCTTTTCGATAAACTCCGCCTAACTAGACCAAACAGCAGCCCAAGGTTTCTCCATGGAAGCGCGTGACAACCCCTATGTGCCGGGCGCCGGAACACCGCCCCCGGAACTGGCGGGCCGCCATGAAGTGCTGGAGAGGGCCGAGGTGGCGTTGACCCGTATCCACCGCCGACGCCCGTCAAAAAGTCTCATCGTGGTGGGACTGCGGGGTGTCGGCAAGACGGTGCTGCTGGTGCGCTTTCAGCGGCAGGCCGAGAGCCTGGGCTTCCAGGCGGCGTTGATCGAGGCCCATGAAGGCAAGCGTCTGCCCGAACTGGTGGTGCCACCGTTGCGCAAGATGCTGCTGGCCCTGAGCCTGACCGCCGCCGCCGGCGACCAAGGCCGGCGTGCGCTGCGTGTGCTGCGCAGCTTCATGGGCAGCGTCAAGATCAAATGGCACGACATTCAGCTCGGGATCGAGCCGCTGGCCGGTGTGGCTGACAACCAGGACCTGGAGCAAGACCTGGCCGACCTGTTCGTGGCCGTGGGCCAAGCCGCCGCAGAAAAGAACACGGCCGTCGCCCTGTGCATCGACGAACTGCAGTATCTGAACGAGAAGGAATTCAGCGCGTTGATCATGGCCACCCACAAGGTGACGCAGATGAACCTGCCGCTGATCGTGGTTGGCGCGGGCCTGCCGCAAATCCTGGGGCTGGCCGGGCAGTCCAAGTCATACGCAGAACGGCTTTTCGATTACCCCAAGGTCGGCGCGCTGTTACCTGCCGATGCCAAGCGCGCACTGACCCAGCCGGCGCTCGACATGGGTGTGGCGTATGACGACGACGCGCTGGATCGGCTGGTCGCCGTGACCCGCGGCTACCCGTACTTCCTGCAGCAGTGGGGCTACGAGGTCTGGAACATCGCCGCGCGTTCTCCGATCACGCTGGCCGACGTCGACCGCGCCACCACGCAGGCCATCGCTGCACTCGACGAGAGCTTCTTCCGCGTTCGCTTCGAGCGCTGCACCCCGGCAGAGCGGCGCTACATGCGTGCGCTGGCCGACCTGGGCGAGGGCCCCAAGCGCTCAGGCGACGTGGCCGACCGCTTGGGTGTGAAGGTGACCAGCATCGGCCCGACCCGCAGCAAGCTCATCACCAAAGGCATGGTCTACAGCCCGCAGCATGGCGAAACGGCCTTCACTGTGCCGCTGTTCGATGAATACATGTGCCGCGTGATGCCGGGTACGGACTGGATGCGATGAGCCAACCCAACGAACTCCCGCGCTGGATCGACGTGGCCGTGCTGCCCGCGGTCAACCTGGCGCTGGCGCTGCTGGTGGCCGGGTTGGTGGTGCTGTTGGTGGGCTTTGAGCCGGCGCAAGTGATATCGCTGCTGATCAAGGGCGCGTTCGGATCGCAGGCGGGCTTGAGCTACACGCTGTACTACGCCACCACCTTTGTTTTCACCGGCCTGGCGGTGGCGGTGGCCTTTCATGGCGGGGTGTTCAACATTGGTGGCGAGGGTCAGGCCATCATGGGCGGACTGGGTGCGGGGCTGGCGGCGCTGGCCTTCAGTGCGCCGTTGCCGGGCTGGTTGATGCTGCCCTTGATGGTGCTGGCCGCGGCCGTGTTCGGCATGGTCTGGGGCGCGGTGCCGGGTGCGCTGCAGGCCTGGCGCGGCAGCCACACCGTCATCACCACCATCATGTTCAATTTTATCGCCGCGGCGTTGCTGAGCTACTTGCTGGTGGGCGCGCTGAAAGAGCCCGGCAACATGACACCCGAGAGCCGCGCCTTTGCCGATTCAGCCCGCATGCCGGGCCTGCACGAGGCGCTGGGATGGCTGGGCGTGAGCTGGCCGCGCACACCGCTGAACCTGAGCGTGCTGTTGGCGGCTGCCGCCGCTTTACTCGTCTACCTGGGCCTGTGGAAAACACGCGCCGGCTATGCCTTGCGCGCCGTCGGCTTTGCGCCCGACGCCGCGCTGTACGCCGGCATGTCGCCCAAGGCGCTGGTGACCGGGGCCATGGCCGCATCGGGCGCGCTGTCCGGGCTGGTGGGCGTGAACGAGATCGCCGGCGTGCACGGCAGGCTGCTGCCCGACTTTGTGGCCGGCGCTGGATTCGCCGGCATCGCCGTGTGCCTGATCGGGCGCAACCACCCGCTGGGTATCGCGCTGGCGTCGCTGTTGTTCGGCGCGCTGTACCAGGGCGGGGCGGAACTGGCTTTCGAGATCAACGGCTTTTCGCGCGACATGGTCTTCATGCTGCAAGGCCTGGTGGTGCTGTTTGCCGGCGCCATGGCGCGGGTGGCCGCGGCACCGCTGGCGCGGCTGTGGCGGGCGGTGTCGGCGCGGCCTGTGGCGGCCGCTGCTGCGGGAGACGGGCATGGATGAGGTGCTGATCGGCAGCATCCTGGCCAGCACGCTGCGCGTGTCGGTGCCGCTGATCCTGTGCGCGCTGGCCGGCGTGTTGTGCGAACGTGCCGGTGTCATCGACCTCGGTCTGGAAGGCAAGATGCTGATGACGGCCTTTGCCGCGGCCAGCGTGGGCACCTGGACGGGCTCGCTGGCGCTGGCGCTGGCGGCAGCCGTGGTGGTGGGCGTGCTGCTGTCGATGCTGCACGGCTACGCCTGCGTCAGCCACGGCGGCGACCAGGTCGTGCTGGGCATGGCCATCACCATGACGGCCGCTGGGCTGACCGTGGTGCTGGGCATCGCCTGGTTCGCCCAGGGCGGGCAGACACCTGCGCTGCCCGACAGCGTGCGGCTGTCGAACTGGTTTGAAGGCGCCGGCGCGCTGGTGGCGCAAGTGCCGCTGGTGGGCCAGCTGCTGGCGCTGGCGCTGTTCGGCCACAACCTCATGGTCTACGGCGCGCTGCTGGCGGTGCTGGGCGTGTGGTGGCTGCTGTACCGCACGCGCTTTGGCCTGCGCCTGCGTGCAGCCGGCGAGAACCCGGGCATGGTCGACGCCGCGGGCGTGTCGGTGAAGTTGCTGCGCTACCAGGCGCTGGCGCTGAATGGGGTGATGTGCTCGCTGGCGGGTGCCTACCTGGTGGTGGCGCAGAACCCCAGCTTCATCCCCAACATGACGGCCGGGCGCGGCTACATGGCGCTGGCCGCGCTGATCTTCGGCAAGTGGCATCCGGTGGGCGCGCTGTGGGCGTGTTTGCTGTTTGGTTTTATGGATGCCGTGTCGATACGCCTGCAGGGTGTCGTGTTGCCAGCCTTTCTGGGGTCGGGCGCGGTGCCGGTGCAGGCCATCCAGGCGCTGCCGTATGTGATGACTGTTGTGCTGCTGGCCGGCTTCATCGGCCGCGCGGTGGCGCCCAAGGCGCTGGGGAGGCCGTATGTCAAGGAACGTTGAAATCCCGCAGGTAAGCGACGCGCTGATTGCCGCCGCGCGCGCCGTGCGCGAGCACGCCCACGCGCCTTACTCGCGCTTTGCGGTCGGCGCGGCGGTGCTCGACGAGCAGGGCCGCATCCACGCCGGCTGCAATGTAGAAAACGCCGCCTACCCGCAGGGCTGGTGCGCCGAGACCTCGGCCATTGCCGCGCTGGTGGCGGCAGGCGGCAAACAAGTGCTCGCACTGGCCGTGTGCGGGGTGGCCGATGCGGCCGTCACGCCCTGTGGCGGCTGTCGCCAGAAGCTGCGTGAGTTTGCCGCCGGCGACTGCCCCGTCTGGGCTGTTGATCTGACCGCCGTGCGCGGGCGCTACACGCTTGAAGAACTGCTCCCCCATGGCTTTGGACCGGACCACCTGAAATGACCACCGCGCTCGAACAAGCCATCGAAGCCAGTGCAGCACGCCTGCGCGCCAGTGGCATCGCGCCGCAGATTGCCGTCGTGCTGGGCACCGGCTGGGGCCCCCTGGCCGACCGGGTACAAGGCGCCATCGACATCCCCTACGGCGAACTGCCCGCCTTCCCGGTGCTGGGTGTGGGCGGCCACGCTGGCCTGGTGCGGCTGGGCACGCTGGGTGGGCGGCCGGTGGCCGTGCTGGCCGG
>JANOLY010000364.1:0-7213 GCA_031420055.1 Burkholderiales bacterium
GTTGCCTTCGGGTGCGTCGATGCGGATCACCGGCAGCGCGCGCGCCGATGCGCCCTGGCCCAGCACCGGGCAGGTGAGCTCGATGCCTTCGATGAATTCTTCGCACAACACATCGGCATCGAACTGCACGGCCAGCGCCACGGCGTCTTGCATCTGGCTGTAGCCGACGACCTTGGTGATGCCGATGGAAGAGCCTTCGCGTGGCGGCTTCACGATCAGCGGCAGGCCCAGCGCGTCGGGCACGGCCACGAGGTGTTCACGCTGCTGTTGCGTGGGCGCCAGCCACTGCCAGCGTGGTGTGGGCAGGCCGTCTGCGGCCCACAGGCGTTTGGTCATGACCTTGTCCATGGCCATGCTGCTGGCCATCACGCCGCTGCCGGTGTAGGGCATGCCCAGCAGTTCCAGCGCGCCCTGCACGGTGCCGTCTTCGCCGTGGCGGCCGTGCAGCGCAATGAACACACGCTCAAAGCCGTCGCGCTTGAGCTCGCCCAACTCGCGTTCGGCCGGGTCGAAGGCATGGGCGTCCACGCCCTGCGACAACAGCGCGGCCAGCACCCCAGTGCCCGACATGAGCGATACCTGGCGTTCGGCGCTGCTGCCGCCCATCAGCACGGCGACCTTGCCGAGATCGCGCGCGGCCACTGCGGCCTGGGCCTGCAGGTTCACACTCATGTCGCTGCCCCCATCAATTGCTCGACCTGGCGCGGCACCTGGCCAATGGACCCTGCCCCCATGGTGATGAGCACATCGCCGTCGCGCACCGCCACGGCGATGGCCTCGGGCAGGTCGGCCACCCGGGCCACGAACACCGGGTCCACCAAGCCGGCCACGCGCAGCGCGCGGCTGAGCGCGCGGCCGTCGGCGGCGACGATGGGCGTCTCGCCGGCGGGGTAGACGTCGGTGAGCAGCACCGCATCGAAGCGGCCCATCACCTGCACAAAGTCTTCGAAGCAGTCGCGCGTGCGGGTGTAGCGGTGCGGCTGAAAGGCCAGCACCAGGCGGCGGCCGGGGAAGGCGCCGCGCGCGGCGGTCAGCACGGCGGCCATCTCCACCGGATGGTGGCCGTAGTCGTCGATCAGCGTGAAGCGCCCGCCGTCGCGCGTGGGCAGTTCGCCATGGCGCTGGAAGCGCCGGCCCACGCCGGCAAAGCTGGCCAGCGCGCGCGCCACGGGCTCGTCGGGCAGCTCCAGCGCCATGGCCACGGTGATGGCGGCCAATGCGTTGCGCACGTTGTGAACGCCCGCCAGGTTCAACAGCACGGCCAGCGGCGGCCGTGCTTTGCCACGGTGTTGACGAAGCACCACGAAACGCATCTGCCCGCCGGGCAGGGCCTGCACTTCGGTGGCGCGCACGTGGGCGTCTTCCCCTAGGCCGTAGGTGATGAGTGGGCGCGAGACCATGGGCAGGATGGCGCGCACGCCGGCGTCGTCGCTGCACACGATGGCGCTGCCGTAGAAGGGCAGGCGGTGCAGGAATTCGACAAAGGCCGCGCGCAGCCGCGACAGGTCGTGGCCGTAGGTTTCCATGTGGTCGGCGTCGATGTTGGTGACCACGCTGAGCACGGGGCTCAGGTGCAGGAACGAAGCATCGCTCTCGTCGGCCTCGACCACCACGAAGTCGCCCGCGCCCAGACGCGAATTGGCCCCCGCGCTCATGAGCTTGCCGCCGATGACAAACGTGGGGTCCACGCCCGCTTCGGCCAGCACGCTGGCCACCAGCGAGGTGGTGGTCGTCTTGCCGTGTGTGCCGGCGATGGCGATGCCCTGCTTCAGGCGCATCAGCTCGGCCAGCAGCACGGCGCGCGCCACGACGGGGATGCGCTGGCTGCGCGCGGCCACCACCTCGGGGTTGTCGCGCAGCACCGCTGTTGACGTGACCACCGCCTGCGCGCCTTCGATGTGGTTGGCGTCGTGCCCGATGGCCACCTTCACGCCCAGCGCGGCCAGGCGCTGGACGGTGGGGCTGTCGGTCTGGTCCGAGCCCGACACGCGGTAGCCCAGGTTGTGCAGGATCTCGGCGATGCCGCTCATGCCGGCGCCGCCCACGCCGACGAAGTGGATGTGCTTGACGGCATGTTTCATCGCGCTGCGCTCCCCATGCCGCGCACCTTCGTCGGCACCGCCCGTGTCTCGACGAAGTGGATGTGCTTGACGGCATGTTTCATCGCGCGGCCAACTTCTCTATCTCATCGGCCACGCGCGCCGCAGCACGCGGGCGGGCCAGGGCTCGGGCTTTCTCCGCCATCGAGCACAGCGCCGGGCGTGTCATCTTGGCCAGCATGTCGGCCACGCGCTGCGCCGTCATCTCCGTCTGCGGCAGGTGCCAGGCGGCGCCCTGCGCGGCCAGCCAGGTGGCGTTGTCGCGCTGGTGCGCGGTGGTGCTGATGACCAGCGGCACCAACAGCGAAGGCACACCCGCGGCGCACAGTTCGCTGACGGTGATGGCGCCGGCGCGGCAGATCATCACGTCGCAATCGGCCAGCTGCTGCGGCATGTCGTTGATGAAAGGCAGCACCTCGGCCGCGACACCGGCGCCAGCGTAGGCGGCACGCACCGCGTCGGCATCCACGCCACCGGCCTGGTGGATGACCTGCGGGCGTGTGGCCGCAGGCAACAGCGCCAGCGCGGCCGGCAGCGTGCGGTTGAGCACCTGCGCGCCCAGGCTGCCACCCACCACCAGCAGGCGCAGCGGGCCCGTGCGCCCGGCGTAGCGCAGCGCGGGCGCGGGCAGGGACTCGATCTCTGCCCGCACCGGGTTGCCGGTGACGACAGCGTTCTTCGTCTTGGCGGCGGCCGTGCCTTCAAAACCGAAGGCGACGCGGTCGGCCACCGGCAGCAGCGCCTTGTTGCTGAGCAGCAGTGCCGCATCAGCATTCACCAGCAGCAGCGGCTTGTTCAGCAGTGCGGCCATCAGCCCGCCGGGGAAGCACACGTAGCCGCCCATGCCCAGCACCACGTCGGCGCTGCGCTGGCGAAGGATGCCCAGGCAGTCCCAGAAGGCTTTCAACAGGCGCATGCCGCCCGTGAGCGCATGCAGCGCGCCCTTGCCGCGCAGTCCACTGAAGCCAATGCTGTCCATGGCGATGCCGGATTCGGCCTGTGGCGGCACGAGGCGGTTCTCCATGCCGCTGCGTGTGCCCAGCCAGCTCACCGTCCAGCCGCGGCTTTGCATCTCACGCGCCACGGCCAGGCCCGGCATGACGTGCCCGCCGGTGCCTGCGGCCATGACGACCAGGTGCGGCATCACGCCCTGCCCCCGCGCATGAGCGCCCGGTTCTCGATGTCCACGCGCAGCACCATGGCCAGGGCGACCAGGTTCATCAGGATGGCCGAGCCGCCATAACTCATCAAGGGCAGCGTCAGCCCCTTGGTCGGCAACACGCCCAGGTTCACGCCCATGTTGATGAAGGCCTGCGCGCCTATCCACACGCCCACGCCTTGCGCCATCAGGCCGGCGTAGACGCGGTCCAGCGCAATGGCCTGGCGGCCGATGACGAAGATGCGCCGCGTGAGCCAGAAGAACAGCACGATCACGGCCGCGACGCCGACAAAGCCGAGTTCTTCGCCGATCACGGCGAGCAGGAAGTCGGTGTGCGCCTCGGGCAGGTAATGCAGCTTCTCCACACTGGCCCCCAGCCCCTGGCCGAACCATTCACCACGGCCCAGGGCGATGAGCGAGTGCGTGAGCTGGTAGCCCTTGCCCTGCGCGTACAAGGGGTTCCAGGGGTCCAGGTAGGCGAGGATGCGTTCGCGGCGCAGGTCGTCGAAAGCGATGATGACGCTGAAGGTGGCGATGAACACCAGCGCGATCAAGAAGAACATGCGCGCGTTCACGCCACCCAGAAACAGAATGCCCATGGCGATGGTGGCGATGACGATGAAGGCCCCCATGTCGGGCTGGCGCAGCAGCAGCACGCCCACCAGCGCGATGGCCAGCACCATGGGTGTCACGGCACGGAAGAAGTCCTCACGCGCATCCATGCGCCGCACCATGTAGCCCGCGGCGTACATCGCCACGGCCAGCTTGGCCAGCTCCGACGGCTGGAAGTTCATGAAGCCCAGCGGGATCCAGCGGCGCGAGAAGTTCACCACCTTGCCGATGAAGGGCACCAGCACCAGCACCAGCAGCACCAGCGCCAACAAGAAGACCCCGGGCGACACCTTCTCCCAGAAGGCCATGGGCACTTGCAGCGTGGCCAGCGCCACAACAAAACCGATGGCCAGCGCCAGCAGGTGGCGATGCAGGAAGAAGGCCTGCGAGTAGGACTCGAACTTCTTGCTGTCGGGCAGGGCGATCGAGGCTGAATAGACCATGATCACGCCCAGCGCCACCAGCACGCCCACCACCACCACCAGGGCCTGGTCGAAAGCCAGCATGCGCACCGGCCGCGCGGCGCCGAGGTCGACCCGGTCGCGCACCGGCAGCGCCGCGCCGCGGGCCTCGCGACGCGCCAGCCAGGTGGCCTGCAGCCCTGCGATCCAGGCCGTCATGCCACCCCCACTTCGACCGCATCGGCCTGCACGGCCTGCACGAAAACGTCGGCGCGGTGGGCGTAGTTGCGAAACATGTCCAGGCTGGCGCAGGCCGGGCTGAGCAGCACGGCGTCGCCGGCTTGCGCTTGCTCGAAGCACCAGGCCACGGCTGTGGCCAGCGTGTCGTGCTGCTGCACGGGCACGCCCGTGCCGGCCAACACCGCCGCGATGGCCGCGGCGTCGCGCCCGATCAGCGCCACGGCACGCGCGTGTTGCTGCACGGGTGCGGTCAGCGGTGCAAAGTCCTGCCCCTTGCCGTCGCCACCCAGGATGACGACCAGCTTGCCCGGCGCCTTGTCTGCCGCCAGGCCCACAAGCGCCGCCACGGTGGCACCGACGTTGGTGCCCTTGCTGTCGTCATAGGCATCCACCTCGCCCACCGTGGCCACCCATTGCAGGCGGTGCGGCTCGCCGGTGTATTCACGCAGGCCGTGCAGCATGGGCGCCAGCGGGCAGCCGATGGCAGTGGCCAGGCCCAGCGCGGCCAGCGCGTTGGCGGCGTTGTGGCGGCCGCGCACGCGCAATGCGTCGGCCGGCATGAGATGTTGCAAGTGGATGGGCTCGCTTTCGTGCTCACCTTTGGCGCCGCGTTTGCGCGGGCCAACGTCTGCCGGCAGCGCGCGCACCAGCCAGGCCATGCCGTTGTCGACGACCAGGCCAAAGTCACCCGGCTGCTGCGGTGCGTCCAGCCCGAAGCGCACGACATCGCGGGGCACGAACTTGAGCTTGACCTTGCCGGCGGCTGCCGCGGGCACAGGAACCAAGGCTTCGACACGCTCGTCGTCGCGGTTGATGACCATCACCGCCGTGCTGCCGAACACACGCGCCTTGGCTGCCGTGTAGGCGGCCATGTTGCCGTGCCAGTCCAGGTGGTCTTGCGTCAGGTTCAGCACCGCGGCAGCCGTGGGCTCGAAGCCGCGCACCCCCGTGCCGCCGCCTTCGAGCTGGAAGCTCGACAGCTCCAGCACCCACACCTCGGGCAGGGGTTCGGCTGCTGCCAGCGCCGCGGCCAAGGTGTCCAGCAGCGGCGGCCCGATGTTGCCGGCAGTCGCCACGCGGCGGCCGGCGCGCTTGACGAGCAGGGCCGTCATCGCGGTGGTGGTGGTCTTGCCGTTGGTGCCGGTGATGGCCAGCACCTGCGGCGCGTAGCCGCGTTCGGACTTCAGGTCGGCCAGGGCGCGCACGAACAGGTCCAGCTCGCCCAGCACGGCGATGGCGCTGGCGCGGGCTTCGTCCAGCAGCGGCGCGATGCGCGGGTCGTGCGGTGCCAGGCCGGGGCTTTTCAGGATGAGCACAAATCCTGCATGGCCCCCTCTCCCGCCCGTGTCGGCCGAAGGCAGGCGCCTGTCGGGTGCGGGAGAGGGTTGGGGTGAGGGTGGTGCGCCCGCAAGCGGGAGGGGGAGTGAATTCAACAAGCGCACAGCGGGAAGCTCTCGTGCGAGCGTCTCGGCATGCGGCGGTGACGTGCGCGAATCCCACACCGTGACGCGCGCACCGTGCGCCGCGCACCAGCGCGCCATGGCCAGGCCGCTGTCGCCCAGGCCGAGCACGAGAACGGGCATGTCGCGCAGGAAGTTCATCGCAACTTGAGGCTCGCCAGGCCGACCAAACACAGCAGCATGGTGATGATCCAGAAACGCACGACCACCTGCGTTTCGGTCCAGCCCTTTTTCTCGAAGTGGTGGTGCAGCGGCGCCATCAAGAAGATTCGCCGGCCCACGCCGTAGCGTAAGCGCGTGTACTTGAACCAGGCCACTTGCAGCATCACCGACAAGGCCTCGGCCACGAAGATGCCGCCCATGATGCCCAGCACGATTTCTTGCCGTGTGATGACGGCAATGGTGCCCAGCGCGCCGCCCAGGGCCAGCGCGCCCACATCACCCATGAACACCTGCGCCGGGTTGGCGTTGAACCACAAGAAGGCCAGGCCGGCGCCGGCCATGGCGGCACAGAACACCAGCAGCTCGCCCCAGCCGGGGATGTACGGGAACAGCAGGTACTTGCTGAACACCGAGTTGCCGGTGATGTAGGCAAAGATGCCCAGCGCCGAGCCCACCATCACCACCGGCATGATGGCCAGGCCGTCCAGCCCGTCGGTGAAGTTCACGGCATTGCTGGCACCCACGATGACGAACCAGGTGAGGATGATGAAACCGAACACGCCCAGCGGATAGCTCACGGTCTTGAAGAAGGGCACCATCAGGTCGGCCCGCGGCGGCAGCGTGTTGGAAAAACCGCTGCTGACCCAGCGCATGAACAGCTCCAGCACACGCAGGTTGCTCGTCTCGGACACGCTGAAGGCCAGGTACAGCGCGGCCACCACGCCGATGAGCGACTGCCAGAAGAACTTCTCGCGCGAACGCATGCCCTCGGGGTCCTTGTGCACCACCTTGCGGTAGTCGTCGACCCAGCCAATGGCACCGAAGCCAAAGGTCACCAGCATCACCACCCAGACAAAGCGGTTGCTCCAGTCGAACCACAGCAGCGTGGCCACCGCGATGCCTATGAGCACCAGCACGCCGCCCATGGTGGGCGTGTTGCGCTTGTTCAGGTGGGCCTGCACGCCGTACTCGCGGATGGGCTGGCCGATCTTCATCTCGGTCAGCCGGCGGATCACCCAGGGCCCGAAGGCCAGCCCGATGAGCAGCGCCGTCATGGCGGCCAACACGGCGCGGAAGGTG
>JANOLY010000365.1:0-13449 GCA_031420055.1 Burkholderiales bacterium
ATTCGCCGCCGCGCAGGGCGGCGCTGAATGGAGCCTGACGGCGGTGAACGCCGCCGTGCCGCCGCAGGCCTGGTGGCTGCTGCTGGGCAACCTGTTCTGGGTGCTGGCCTACGACACCGAATACGCCATGGTCGACCGCGAAGACGACCTGCGCCTGGGCATGAAAACCTCGGCCATCACGCTGGGCCGTTTTGATGTGACTGCGGTGATGCTGTTCTATGCCGTCTATCTGGTTTCATGGGCCCTGCTGGGCCGCAGTTTGGGGCTGGGCGGCGGGTTTCTGATCGGCATCGCCGCCGCCGCAGCGCAAGTGGTGTGGCACTACGGGCTGATCCGACAGCGTTCGCGCGAAGGCTGCTTCAAGGCCTTCAGGCTGAACCACTGGGTGGGCTGCGCCGTGTTTTGTGGCGTGGCGCTGGACCTGGCGCTGCGCTGACTCGGTTGCCGGCCGTCAGGCCGCACCGAATTCGTCGCCCAGCTCATGTGCACGCTGCTGTGCGGCTTTCAAAGCGGCCACGAAACTGGCTTTCACACCCGAAGCTTCCAGCGCACTGATGGCCGCAAAGGTGGTGCCGCCCTTGGACGTGACCTGTGCGCGCAGTGTCTGCGCCGATTCGGGCGAGCGCCGCGCCAACTCGGTGGCGCCATCAAACGTGGCCAGGGCCAAGGCGCGGCCTTGCTCGGTGCTCAGCCCCATGTCCGTGGCGGCCTGCATCATGGCCTCGAGCACGTAGAACACATACGCCGGGCCCGAGCCCGACAGGGCCGTCACGGCGTCCAGATCGGCCTCATCCTCCACCCACAGCAGCGCGCCGGTGGGGGCGAGCAGCGCTTGCACGTCGGCGCGTTCCTGCTCAGTCACCCCCGGCCGCGCGTACAGCCCTGCGATGCCGCGCCCAATGAGCGCCGGTGTGTTGGGCATGGCGCGCACCACGCGGGCGCTGCCGCTGGCAGCGGCGATGGTGGCGCTGCGGATGCCGGCCATCACGCTGAGTTGCAGCGCCGCGCCCACATAGGGCGCACAAGGCGCGGCGGCAGCCGCAAAAAGCTGCGGCTTGACGGCCCACACCACGGTGGCGGCGGCGGCCAGCCGCTCGTCGGCCGCGGCCTGTGCCGCCACGCCGAAGTCTTGCGCCAGCCGCGCGCGCTGCGCGTCGAAAGGTTCGACGACCAGAATGCTGTTTGCCGACCTGCCAGCGCGCAGCAGGCCGCCGATGAGCGCGCCGGCCATGTTGCCACCGCCGACGAAGGCGATGCTGCTTGGGTTCATGCGGTCCAGTGTAGCCACAGCCCGTGCCCGTAACATCTGGGCCATGAACGCAGTCACCCCAAACCCCACCCCCACCCTGGTCTTCGACGTCAGCGACGCCGACTTCGAAGCCACCGTCATCGAACGTTCGTTTGAAGTGCCCGTGCTGCTGGACTGCTGGGCGCCCTGGTGCGGGCCCTGCCGCTCGCTCACGCCGCTGCTGGAAAAGCTGGCCGAGGCCTACCAGGGCCGCTTCGTGCTGGCCAAGCTCAACTCCGACGACAACCCCGGCCTGGCCGGGGCGCTCAAGCTGCGCAGCATCCCGGCCGTGTTTCTGCTGATCGGCGGGCAGGTGGCCGGCCAGTTCCAGGGTGCACTGCCCGAGGGCAAGCTGCGCGAGTTTCTCGACAAGCACCTGCCGCCCGCTGGCGAGGCACCGCCTTCGCCGATCGCGCAACTGCGCGAACAAGCGGCCCTGGCCGACGACACCACCGCCGCCGAGATGCTGCGCGAAGGCCTGGAGTACGAGCCCGGCAACCTCGACCTGCGGCTGGACCTGGCCGAGCGCTTGATCTCGCTGGGCGAGGCCGAAGCCGCCGGCGTGCTGCTGGACAGCGTGGCCGAGGCCGAGCGCAGCGACCGGCACAAGGCGCTGGTGGCGCGCATCGCACTCATCAAGAACCGCCCGCCCGGCGACAAGAATGCGCTGGCCTTACGCATCGCCGCCAACCCCAAGGACTTCGACGCCCGGCTCGACCTGGGCGCCCTGCAAGCCTGGGAAGGCGCCTGGGGCGCGGCCTTCGACACCGTGCTGGAAGTGGTGCTGCGCGACAAGGCCGAGTGGCGCGAACGCGCGCGCCTGCAGCTGGTGGACTGGTTCGCGATGTGCCCGGATGCCGAGGCCGTGCACCGCGGGCGGCGGTACTTGGGCATGTACTTGAACTGAGGGTGCGCCGTGGTGCACCAACGCCCCTAAACTGGCTTCATGCTCTCGTCCCCAACCCGTTGAGGAGCCCCGCCATGGCCCTGCCCGTCCACAAACTCACCCTGGCCGACTACCTGCCTTGGGAGAACGCGCAGGAGACCCGCCACGAGTTCTATCGCGGCGAAGTCTTCGCCATGGTCGGTGCAAGAAGGGTGCACGGGCTGGTGGCAGGCAATCTGTTTGCCTCCTTCAAGTTGCACCTGAAAGGCAGCCCCTGCCGCGCCTTTATCGAATCCATGAAGGTCCAGGTCGCCAGCGACGCCATCTTCTACCCGGACGTGTTCATCACCTGCGACACCGCCGACCTGAAGACCGACATGATGTTCCGGCATCCCAGCCTGATCGCCGAAGTCTTGTCGGACAGCACCCAGGCCTACGACCGCGGGCTGAAGTTCGCCGCCTACCGACAACTTGAAAGCCTGAAGGAGTACGTGCTGATCGACCCCGACACGCGCCGTGTGGAGGTGTACCGGCGCAACGAACGCCTGAACTTCGAACTGCACGACCAAACCGGGCACGCCGAACTGGTTCTGGAGAGTGTGGGCGCGCGCCTGGCGATGGAAGAGCTGTTCGATGGCGTCGAGGCGGCCGCCGACTGACCGCGCGCCGGCCCTGGGTCAGTTCGTCCGATCGGTACTTTCGCGGTCGTAGTAATCGACCGTGTTCTCTGCCCGGACGATCTTGCTCAGCACCCGCTGCCCGCGCTTGCCCGCGGCGATCAAGACCTTCTGCGAATCAGGGTACTCGCAGGCCTCGACGTCGACGATGGTGGACAGCGACAGGTAGCGCATGTCCACGCTGCCGTTGTTGATGATCTGGTGCGCCACTTCCGGGCCGCCCGGGGGGCAGGCGATCACGTCGTGGGCCTTGATGGCAAAGCGCTGGTCGCCGAAGCGCAACTCGCCCTGGCCCTCCAGGATGAAAAACATCTCTTCCTCGCCGTGATGGCAGTGGAACGGGCACTGCGCCTTGCCCGGCGGCAGCACCGTCAGGTTGTAGCCCAGCTTCCTGGCGCCGATGTGGTCGCTGATCTGGGCGCGGCTGGAGGTGTAGAGGCCGTTGTCTTCGATGTCGTCGAATACCACATCGGCCAGGTTCATCAAGGGTTTCATGGTCGGTCCTCCGGGTTCAGGGGCTCAGGGGTTCAGGCCGGCCAGCAACTCGGCATTGCCGCCGGCCGCAGCGGTGTTCACCGTCACCGACTGCTCGGCGCAGAAGCGGACCAGGTAGTGCGGCCCGCCGGCCTTGGGGCCGGTGCCGCTCAAGCCTTCCCCACCAAAGGGCTGCACACCGACCACGGCGCCGATCATGTTGCGGTTGACGTAGACGTTGCCCACGCGCGCGGCGTCGGCGATGCACTGGGCGCGGCTGTCGATGCGCGTCTGCACGCCCAGCGTCAAGCCGTAGCCCAGGGCGTTGATCTGCGCCACCACGTCCATCACGTCACCGCCCCAGCGCACCACGTGCAGCACGGGGCCGAAGATCTCGTCCTTCAGGTCGGCGATGAGCTTGATCTCGAAGGCCACCGGTGCCACCAGGCGCGGGAAGCTGGACTTGACGGTTGCTTCGCCCAGCAGCCGCGCCTCTTGGCGCAGGCGCTGCACGTGGCGCGTGATGCCGGCAAAGGATTCGTCGTCGATGACGGGGCCCACGTCGGTGGCCAGCAGCGCCGGGTCGCCCACGTTCAGCTCGGTCAGCGCGCCGCGCAGCATCTCGATCACACCGTCGGCCACGGCCTCGTGCACGCACAGCAGACGCAAGGCGCTGCAACGCTGGCCGGCACTGCGGAATGCACTCTGCACCACGGCATCGACCACCTGCTCGGGCAGCGCGGTGCTGTCCACCACCATGGCGTTGAGGCCACCGGTCTCGGCGATCAGCGGCACGATGGCGCTGTCCTTGGCAGCCAGCGTTCGGTTGATGATGCGCGCCACCTGCGTGCTGCCGGTGAAGCACACGCCGGCCGTGTGCGCATCGGCCACCAGCGCCGCGCCCACGGTCTCGCCCAGGCCGTGCAGCCAGGCCACCGTGTCGGCAGGCACGCCCACCTCGTGCAGCAGGGCCACAAAACGGCGCGCCACCACGGGCGTCTGCTCGGCCGGCTTGGCCGCCACCGTGTTGCCCGCCACCAGTGCGGCGGCGACCTGGCCGGCAAAGATGGCCAGCGGGAAGTTCCACGGGCTGATGCACACGAACACGCCGCGGCCGTGCAGGCGCAGCACGTTGCTTTCGCCGGTGGGGCCGGGCAGCACTTGTTCTTGCAAGCGTTCTTCGGCCTGGTCGGCGTAGTAGCGGCAGAAGTCCACTGCCTCGCGCACTTCGGCGATGCAGTCGCCCAGGGTCTTGTGCGCTTCTTTGACCAGCAGGGCGCAGAACTCGGGCAGGCGCGCGTCCAGCGCGTCGGCGGCGCGGCGCAGCAGTGCGGCGCGCTCGGCCAGCGGGCGCACGCTCCAGGCCGCAAAGCCGGCGTGCAAGCGGGCCATGGCGGCGGGCACCTCGGCAGCAGCCAGCATCTGCACCGGCTCGACGGTGACGCTGGCCAGCGCCTGGTCCAGCGGCGCGCGCATGGCCTGCACCGCCAGGTCGGCGCCGCTGGAGTTGGCGCGCTGTGGGCCGTACAGGTCGCGCGGCATGGGCAGCGTGCGGGTGAGGGTTTGGGTGATGAGGGCGTCCAGCGGCGAGGCCAGCAACTCTTCGGCGCTGACGGCCTCATCGGCCAGTTGGTGCACGAAGGACGAGTTGGCGCCGTTTTCCAGCAGCCGGCGCACAAGATAGGCCAGCAGGTCGCGGTGCTCCCCCACGGGGGCGTAGATGCGCAGCGGAATCGCGGCCTCGATCAGGCCCCCCGCTTGAGCGGGGGGTGTGGGCGTCATGACCGCCGAAGGCGACAGCGTGTACCGCGAGACTTCGCGGTACACGCTGTCGCCCATGCCGTGCAGGCGTTGCATCTCGAAAGGCGCGTCGGCCGCCCGCGCCATCTGCACGATGGCCGCGATGGTGCCCGCGTTGTGCGTGGCGAACTGCGGGAAGATGACGGCAGCGTGCTGGATCAGCCGTGCTGCGCAGGCCAGGTAGCTCACGTCGGTGTGGTGCTTGTGGGTGAACACCGGGTAGCCCGGCAGGCCGCCTTCTTGTGCGCGTTTGATCTCACCGTCCCAGTACGCGCCCTTCACCAGCCGCACCATGAAGCGCAGGCCGTGGCGCCGGGCGATGGCGGCGACCTCGTCGATCGCGGCCAGTGCGCGCGTCTGGTAGGCCTGCACGGCCAGGCCAAAGCCTTGCCACTGCGGGAAACGCACCGCAATCTCTGCGGCCAGCGCCTCGATAAGGTCCAGCGACAGCTCCAGCCGGTCGCTTTCTTCAGCGTCTATGGTCAGGTTCAGGTTGGCCTGCGCGGCCAGCTCCACCAGCGTGCGCACCCGCGGCAACAGCTCGGCGAACACGCGCTCGCGCTGGGCATCTTCGTAGCGCGAAAACAAGGCGCTGAGCTTGATCGAGATGCCGTCAGCGGACATGGGTGACGCGGCCGTGCTGCCGCCGGCGATGGCTACCAGCGCGTGGCGGTAGCTGGCCAGGTACTTCTGGGCGTCGCGCTCGGTGCGCGCGCCTTCGCCCAGCATGTCGTAGCTGAAACGCAGGCCGGTTTGCGCCTTGCGCTGGCTGTCGGCTTCGCCCATGGCCTCGGCGATGGTGCGGCCCAGCACGAACTGCCGCCCCAACAGCTGGATGGCGCGCACGGTGGCCGCCACCACGGTGCGTGCGCCCAGGCGCTGCAAGAGGCCGGGCGGGTTGTCGCTGGAGTTTGCGGACTCGGGCAGGAACTTCTTGGACAGCGCGATGGCGCTGGCCGAGATCTGCGCCAGCATCTTGTGCGGGCTGCCTTCGCTGGCGGCGTCAAAGTCGGCGCGGCCTAGCTGGTCGGCCGTCAGCGCGATGGCGGTCTCGGCGTCTGGCACGCGCAGCAGGGCTTCAGCCAGGCGCATCAGGGCCAAGCCCTCGGCGCTGCTGATGGGGTATTCGCGCAGCAGGCTTTCCATGGCCCAGAAGGGTGCCGGCTGCTCGCGCACCGCGCGCACCCAGGGGCGGGCCGCGTCGATGACGGCGGGCCAGTTAAGCCGGCCCTGCAGCGCGGCCAGCGACGCGGCAACGACCTCGGCTTCGCGGCGGTAGGGGTCAGGCAGGCGGGCTGGATTCATGGCTGGAACCTGTCAAAGGGTTGGGCGTTGCGCAGGATATTCGCCCGCGGAGTGCAGCGGATACGGTTTGGCGTGGCCTACACGGGGAATCATCCTGCGTGGGCACCCCCTGCCCCGAAGCACCCCGCACTCAAGCGGCGATGGAAGAGGTCACGAGCACGGCGCTGTTGCCGCTGTAGCTGGCGAATCCCGCGCCCGCTCAGCCCGGGCGGCTGCGCAGTTGCAGCAGGGCGCTGGCGTCCATGGCCGACAAGGGTGTGCCCAGGTGGAAGCCTTGGCCGTAGGTGCACCCCATGTCGCGCAGCTGCGCGGCCTGGGCGGCGGTTTCTATGCCTTCGGCCACCACCCCCTTGCGCAGCGAGCCCGCCAACTGCACGATGGCGCGCACCACGGCCGAGTCGTCCGAGCCCCATTGCAGTTGGTGAATGAAGCTGCGGTCGATCTTCAGGCTGTCCACCGGCAGGCGCGACAAGTGGCTCAGCGACGACTGCCCGGTGCCGAAGTCGTCCACCGCCAGCCGCAAACCGATCGCACGCAGCGCCTGCAGTTTCTGCGTAACGCCTTGCACTTGCGCCATGAGCACGTTTTCCGTCAGCTCCAGCGTCAGATGCTGCGGCGCCAGGCCCGCCTCGACCACCGCTCGGCCCACGCGCGCGACAAAGTCCGGCTGGGCCAGGTCCACGGCGGAGACGTTCACGCTCATCGTCAGTGCGGCCCAGTCTGGTTGCGACCTCTGCCACAGACGCAACTGCTGGCAGGCGCAGTTCATGACGTAGTCGCTCAAGGGGCGGATCAGCCCGGTCTCTTCGGCCATGGGCAAAAACGACACCGGTCCGAGCAGACCCAGGGTGGGGTGGGCCCAGCGCAGCAAGGCCTCGAATCCCGTCAGCCGGCTGTTGGCCAGTTCAAACACCGGCTGGTACACGACCGACAACTCCTGCGCTTGTATCGCCTGGCGCAGATCGCCCTCCAGGCGCAGCCGGTCGGCCACTGCCGTGTGCAGGCTGGCGTCGAACAACGCCCAGCGTGCCTTGCCCTCGCCCTTGGCCTTGTACATGGCGGTGTCGGCGTCGCGCAGCACCTCGTCGGCGCTGGCGTAGCCGAAGCTGCTGAAGGTGATGCCAATGCTCGCGCTGGCGGTGACGCTGAGCTCGCCCAGCTCGAACGGCGACTTCAGTGCCTGCATCAGGCGCTCGGCCACGACGATCACGTCGCGCTCGGTCTCGATGCGCTCGGCCAGCACCACGAACTCGTCGCCGCCCAGGCGGGCCAGGATGTCGCCCGGGCGCAGGTTTTCCTGCAGGCGGCGGGCCAGGCGTTGCAGCAACTGGTCGCCCGCGCCGTGGCCCAGGCTGTCGTTGACGAGCTTGAAGCGGTCGAAGTCCAGGAACATGACGGCGAACCGGTGCTGCGCGTCGGCGCGGCAGCGCGCGATGGCACTGTCCAGGCATTCGATGAAGCGGCGCCGGTTGGCCAGGCCGGTGAGCTTGTCGTGGAACGCCAGGTGCTGCAGCCCGGCCTCGGCGGCGCGGCGGGCACTCACGTCCAGGGCCTGGAGGATCAGGCACGGCGTTTGTGCTCCCGGCTCGGTGAAAAAGCCGCCGTGCAGCGCCAGCCAGATGAAGCTGCCATCGCGGCGGCGGCAGCGCAGCTCGCCGGCAAAGCCCTGGAACTCGCCACGGCCCGCCAGCCCCAACTGGGCTTGCAGGCCGGCGCGGTCTTCGTCAGCCGCGTGGTCGACAAAGGGCCGCCCCACCAAGTCGCTGGGGGCCGCGTCCAGCAGTTGGCCCAGCGCCGGGTTGGCCTGCAGCACGCGGCCCTGGAAGTCCAGCAGCGCCATGCCCATGGACGCGTGTGTGAAGGCACTGTGGAAGCGCCGCTCGCTGGCCTGCAACTGCAGCAACTGCTGTTGTGCGGCCACGGCCTCACGTTCGCTGAGCTGCGCCTGGCGGGTGCTGAACTCGTCCTGCGCCTGGCGCAGCGCCAGCCCCGCTTCCTGCTGGCGGAAGTACAGGTGCAGCAACAGCAGCAGCGCCACCAGCAGCGGCACCATCACCAGCAGCACGCCGCCGCCCTGTTCGAGGTAGGTGACGTACAGCAGCGCGGCCACGGCGGCACTGCCGGCGCAGGCCAGGCCGACCCAGCGCAGGTCCGCCAGCGGGGCCAGCCACTGCAACAGCGGTTCGTTGCGCTTGAGCCGCAGCACGGCGGACATCAACACCGAGTTGACCGCGAAGTACAGCACCGAAAAACCCAGCGCCGCCGCCAACGTGGCAGCGGCCTCGTCGTGGCCGGTGCGCTGCAATGCGCCCAGCACGGCGTGCAGCAAGGCCCCGGTGCTGGCCATGGCCAGCACGGCAATGGCCGGGCTGGCAATGCGGCTGGTCCAGCGGCGCGAGGTGCGCCAGGAGCCCGTCAGCGCTTCGGCAGCGGCAGCCAGCGCGGCGGCTGCCGGGCCCAGCACCAGCAAGACCAGGAAGAGGAAGATTTCGCCGGCCGCGAACGAGTTCTTTCGGCCCGGCAGGCGCATCGGGAACAGCCCCGCCCCGACTGCCAGCAATACCCCCACAGCCCACTGCAGCCAGGCTTGCCAAGGCATTTGCAGCAGCTGCGACAGGCACACCAGGGCCACGGCGGCGCCAACCAGCACCATCAGCCACCAGTAGAGGCTGGCGGCGCGGTTGTAGTCCGGCATCAGCGCGGCATGCAGCCGCGCCCACCAGGGCGCGTTCGCCGGCATACCGGGTGAGGAGGGCGACAGACTCATGGGCTGGTCGTTTCGGGTGTAGAGGCAGCGCCGGCCCGCCAGGCCCGCCGCGCTGTGGTGGGCGGGCGGGCCAGGCCGGGCATCACCCCGGCACCGGGTGCATGGCCGCCGGCAAGGGCGCCTGTAACGCTTCGTTACGCAGTGCCAAGGATATGTCCTCGGCCGACTTCGGTCGCGCCAGCAGGTAACCCTGGCCCAAGCGGCAGCCCATCTCGCGCAAGGCCTCCAGTTGTCGCGGCGTTTCTATGCCTTCGGCCACCACGGACTTGCCCAGCGACTGGCCCAGCAGCACGATGGAGCGCACCACGGCCGATTCGTTGTTGCGGCTGTCCAGCCGCGACACAAAGGAACGGTCGATCTTCAGGCTGTCGATAGGCAGCGTGGACAAATGGCTGAGCGACGAGTAGCCGGTGCCGAAGTCGTCGATAGCCAGGCTCACGCCCAGCATGCGCAGTTCGCTCAGCACAGGCAGGGCCCCTTCCAGGCGCGACATCAGGATGTTTTCGGTCAACTCCAGGCACAGGTGCGCGGGCTGCAACTCGGCCTCGACCAGTGCGCGCGTCACCCTGGCGACCAGCGCGGTGTGGCCGATGTCGTGGCCCGAGACGTTGACGTTCATCGTCAGCCCGGCATGGGCCGGTGACAGCTGCTGCCAGGCGCGCAATTGGCGGCAGGCGCAATGCAGCACAAAGTCGGTCAGCCGCAGCATCAGGCCGGCCTCTTCGGCGATGGGCAGGAACGAGGTCGGGCAGATGCTGCCGTCCTGCGGGTGCTGCCAGCGCACCAGCGCCTCGAAGCCGCTCAGCCGGCAGGCGCCGGCGCGGTCACCCGAACTGCCCAGCTCCCAGATCGGCTGGTAGGCCACAGCGAGCAGGCCGTCGTCGATGGCGCGGCGCAGCTCGCCTTCCAGTCGCAGGCGGCGTGCGACCTCGGTGTGCAGGCTGGCATCGAACAGTGCGTAGCGCGCCTTGCCCGAGGCCTTGGCCTTGTACATGGCGGTGTCGGCGTCACGCAGCACGTCCTCGGGGCTGGTGTAGCCCAGGGCGCTGAAAGTGATGCCGATGCTGGCGCTGGTGGACAGCTCGGTCCCGGCCACCAGGAAGGGTTTGCGCAGGCCGTCCATCAGCCGGTCGGCCAGGGCCACGGCGCTGCGATCGTTGTCGAGCTGGCGTACCAGCACGGCAAACTCGTCACCGCCCAGGCGGGCCACGATGTCATGCGGACGCAGGCTGTTCTGGATGCGGCGCGAAACCTGGACCAGGAACTCGTCGCCCGCACTGTGGCCCAGGCTGTCGTTGATGAGCTTGAAGCGGTCGAAGTCCAGGAACATGACGGCAAAGGCGTCGGCCGCCGCGCCGCTGCGGTTCACCCGCTCCACCGCCTGGGCCAGCATTTCGTGGAAGCGGCGGCGGTTGGGCAGACCGGTGAGGCTGTCGTGAAAGGCGAGGTGGTGCAAGCCTTCTTCGGCCTTGCGCCGCGCCGAGATGTCCTGCACCTGCAGGATGAGACAGGGCGTCGTGGCGCCGGGCTCGGAGAAAAAGCTGCAATGGGCTGCGACCCACACCACGTCGCCGCTGCTGTGGCGGCAGCGCATCTCCAACGCAAAGCCTTCGAAGTCGAGACCGTTCACCTGATCCATGCGGTCTTGCAGTGATGCCAGGTCCTCGCTGACGGTGTGGTCCTGGAAGCGCTGGTTGAGCAACTCGTCGCCGCTGCGGCCCAGCAAGGCGCGCAGCGCCGGGTTGGCCTGCAGAACACGGCCTTCGAACGACAACAATGCCATGCCGATGGAGGCGTGGGTGAAGGCGCTGTGAAAGCGCCGCTCGCTGGCTTGCAGCTCGGCCACATGGCGCTGGGCGACTTCGCTCTCGCGCAGTGCGGCCTCGGCGTTGGCCTGGCTCAACGCCTCGCGCGTGGCCTCGGCGGCTTCTTGCTGGCGGAAGTAGTAGTGCAGCGTGGCCAGCATCATGCCCAGCAGCGGCACCATGGCCGCCAGCACGCCGATGCCCGACTGCAGGTAGGTCAGGTACACCAGTGCCGACACCGCAGCGCAGCCCGCATAGGCGATGCCGACCCAGCCGAACACGTCCACCAGGTCACTGAATGAAAACGGCAGGTTGCGCTTCAGCCGCAGCACGGTCGTCACCAGCAGCGTGTTGCCAGCGAAGTAGGTCAGCGCGCAGGCCATGGTGGCCACGATCAGCAGCCCCGGGGCGGCGCCGGTCGCCGCCATGGCCCAGTGCAGCAGCGATCCGGCGCCAAACATGGCCATGCCCGCCATGGCCGGGCTGGCCAGGCGGCTGGTCCAGCGCTTGGACGTGCGCCACGAACCCACCGCCGCCTCCGCCGCGGCAGCCAGCGTGGCCGCTGCCGGGCCGTGTATGAGCAGCAGCAGGAAGATGAAGATTTCACCCGCCGCAAACGAGTGCTTCTGGCGCGGGATGCGCACGGGGAAGCACCCGGCCAGCATCGCCACGGCCATGCCGCTGGCGATCTGCAGCACGCCCAGCGGCGTCTCGCGCGCCACGCTGAACATCGAAACGACCAGCACCGCCGCGCCCGCCAGCACCGCACACCACCAATAGGCGGTGGCCTTGGCGTTGTAGTCGGGCATCAGTGCGATGTGCAGCCGCCGCCACCAAGGTGGCAACGATGGCCGATCGGGACTGTCGAGGTCAGGAAGCATCGGCGGGCAGCGATCCGGGTTTGGCCTGTCTCCCCGTCTTTTCGGCACTGAACGGCCCCGGCTTGAACCGCCGCACAACGCACACGGGCGGCCGCAGCCGCCCGTGTCGAGAAGTCACGACATCACGGCTCGCCGAGCAGGCTGGTGTCGTTGCTGAAGCTCACGCCGGTCTGGCCGGCCTCGCTGAGCACCAGGCCTTCGCTCAGCACCAGGCCTTCGCTCAGCACCAGGCCTTCGCTCAGGACCAGGCCTTCGCTCAGCACCAGGCCCTCGCTCAGCACCAGGCCCTCGCTCAGCACCAGGCCTTCGCTCAGCACCAGGCCCTGAGTCAGGGTGGCGCCGCTGCCTGCGGCCAACCAGCCGGCCAGCGTGGCCGTGGGCAGGAACAGCCCGGTACGACCAATGAGGGAACTGCTGCCCGGCAGCGCCGTGCCCTGCACCACGCCAGGCGTCACCAGCATCTGGCCAGACGCGTTGGAAGCGACGATGCGCCGCGGGAACGTGTCGGCGGCGACACCGATGCCTGACCAGTAGCTCACCGTGTAGCGCTGCACCGCGCCACGTGCCCACAGCAGACGTGGGTCCCAGACGGGCTGGAACTTGGTGAACAGCGCCTCACCGCTGACCACCTGGTTGCCGCCCACGTAGGCGATGCGGCTCCAGTTGAAGGTCTGGCCGTTGATGGTGGAGACCGGGCTGGGCAGCGTGCGGCCCACGGCCAGCAGGTGGTCCCCCGCACGCAGGCTGCCCGACTCCACCGCGCTGGCGACATCGGTGCGCACGGCACGCGCCAGGCGCACGGCGCCCTCGACATTCAGCAGGCCGGCGCCTTGCTGCAGCAGGTTGGCGCCCGGGATCGGCTGGGCCGAGTACTGCAGCATGGCCTTGACCAGCGGCGGCGTCAGGCCCGGGTTGGCTTGCAGCATCAGGGCCACGGCGCCGGAGACCACCGGGGCGGCGATAGAAGTGCCGCTGAGCTCCATCTGCGTTTCGCGATAGACCGGAGTGATGCCCGTCGACGTCACCAGTGCGCTGTAGTAGGTCGAGGCCAGCGTGTTCCAGGTCGGGCTGCTGCTGTTCGCCCTGGTCGAGGCAGCGCCTATCAACGCATTGCCGGGGGCCACCAAGTCGGGCTTGAGCAGGTTGTCGACCTGGCGTACGCCCTGGCTGTTGATCCAGCCGCTGCGGGTCGGGCCGCGCGAGCTGAAGCCGTTGACCGTGTCGTCGCCGCGCGAGATCGAGTCCTTCGAGTTCGACGACCCCACTGTGATCACGCTGGGGTCGTTGCCCGGCGCGCTGATGGTGCCAAAACTTTCCTGACCGAGCGCGTTCTTGCCGAAATTGCCCGCCGCCACCACCACCGTCAGGCCGGCGGCCGCAGCGCTGCGAACTGCGGCGCACAGCGGGTCGGTCTGCCAACTGTCGGTCGAGGCCGCAGCCAGACTCAGGTTGAGGATGCGGATGTTGTATTCCTTGGCGTGATAGATCGCCCACTGGATGCCTTCCATGGCGTCGCTGATCGTGCCGATGCCGTTGGCGTTGAGCACCTTGACGTCGTAGATGTCG
>JANOLY010000366.1:0-6535 GCA_031420055.1 Burkholderiales bacterium
TGGGCATGGGCGCCGGCCAGCGGCAGGAAGGCCAGGCCCAGGGCCAGGGTCAAGGGGCGCAGGGTGGGTGCGGTGCGGGTGGCGAGGGTGGGCATGGAGTCTCCTGGGTGTGGTTCGATGGCGTCGAGGCGAAAGCCCCTATTTGAGGCCTTTTGCAATCGATTGCACATCAGGGTAAACATCCGCCCACGTTGTATTGTCACAACCGCTCCTAGATCCCGTGGTTTAGAGGTAAGCCGCACGTCTGCCGACCGCAGAGCCCTTCAACGGACCGGCTTTGCAATCGAACGGCAAGTGTCCTGCCCGACAGGGCTGCCTGGCCGACACGCGCCACGTGCCTTCGGGCTCGGCGACGCCGGTCAGGGCGGCGCCGGCGCACTGGCCCGCAGCACCAGATGCACAGGCAGGGTGCGCGGCGGCACACGATCGCCGCGAAGCAGCGCCAGCAGTGCATCCACCAGTTCGGCGCCGGCCAGGGTCACGGGCTGATGCACGGTGGTCAAGGGTGGATCGCAGTACGCGGCCAGGGGCATGTCGTCGTAGCCGACCACGGCAACGTCCTCGGGCACACGGCGGCCATGGGCGCGCAGCGCCTGCACCGCCTGCAGGGCCAGCAGGTCGCTGCAGGCCAGCACGGCATCGAACGCCACGCCGCTGGCACACAGCCGGTCGAGCGCGCTGCGTGCGGCCATGATCTCGAAGGGCGCCGCCAGCTCCAAGGCGGCATGCGCAGCCAGGCCGGCCTGCTGCAGCGCCTGGTGGTGGCCCTGCAGTCGCAGCGCGACCTCGGGGAGTTGCGCGTCGCCGACAAAGGCAATGCGACGGCGCCCCAGGCTCAGCAGGTGCTGGGTGGCCCGCAGGCCACCGGCGACGTTGTCGCCGCCAACGCTGCAGTAGAGCTGCTGCGGCATCTGCCCGCCCCACACCACCAGCGGCACCCGCCGCGCGGCCAGCGCATTGAGCTGGTCGTGGTGGCGCCACTGGCCGATGATGATCAGTCCGATGGCCTTGCCCGAGTCGTAGTGCGCCGCCGCGCTGTCCAGCCGCTCGGCGTCCACGCGCGACAGCAGCATGTCATAGCCCAGATCGGTCATCGCGTCGGCGATGGCGCCGACGATGGACAGGAAAAACGGGTCCGAGATGTGCTGGCGCGAGGTGATGTCGTAGGGCACGACGACGGCGATGGTCTGGTTCTTCTGCAGCCGCAGGTTCTGTGCGCCCAGGTTGATGCTGTAGTTCAGGCTGCGCGCCAGCTGCGTGATGCGCTCGCGCGTCTCGGCGTTGATGAGCGGGCTGCCGTTGAGCGCACGCGAGACGGTCGACGTCGACACGCCGGCCAGGCGTGCGATGTCGCTCATTTGCGGCCTTCGCTGAGTGCCGTCAACCATGGCCAGGCCCGGCGGTGCCAGAGGTGCCGGAGGTGCCGGAGGTGCCGGGAGCCATGAGTGGATTCATCGTTTGTCTGCAAGTCGCTGCACGCCTGGCCAGATTTCGCGCCTGCGCAGCAGTGCGGGGCCCAGATGATAGTGAAGCAGGCGGTGCAGCCACGGTGGCCGGCTGCGCCGCCGCGATGCGTTCCACCGCGGTCCGGATCGTCATGAACGCGCAGACCTTGGGAAAGACCTGAGATCAGGACGACCGCGCTGAACCCAAGCCGTCTGCGGGACCGCCGTGCAGCCGCTGCTCAATCGCAGCGGCCGCCTGCATCAGGCGCACCGGCACATCGCCAAGCGGGTCGGGGCTCAAACGGCTGGCCTGTGACGCGACGGTGAGGGCCATCACCATGTGCTGTTCGGCATCGCGTATGGGTACGCTGAAAGCTGTTACGGCGACACCGTGAACCACCGAAGGCTCTGCGTTGGCGGCGCGCGCCATGCCGAGCTGGCGCGCCTGCTCGACTTCACGGTCGAACGTGGCGCGCTGGCTGGTTTCGCTTTCTTGCGACGAACGCGACAGGCGCAGGTCTTCGTCGACAAAACTGCGCGTGATCTCGGTGGGCAGAAAGGCCGCGAAGGCGCGGCCGGTGGCAGAGCGTGTCACGCTCACCACCAGCCCCGTGCGCAGGGTGGCGCTGACGGGCTGAGCGCCGGGCTCGTAGCGGATGACCGTGGGGCCATGGTTGCCCCACACGGCCAGGCACAGCGTGTGCTCACCCAGGGCCTTGCCGATGGCAGGCAGGGCCTCGGTGGCGATGCGGATGGCCTCGGGGCTGGCCTGCGGCGCCTGGCCCAGGCCCAGCGACATGGGGCCCAGGTCGTGTGCATAGGGCACCATGTAGCGGCCCTGGCCAAACGCCAAGGGCCGGCGGCTGCCCTGGGTGATGCGCTCGATGCGGCCCAGAAACACCACATGGTCGCCGCCCGGGTAGCTCGCCACCTTCAGGCATTCGATGTGGGCCGCGGTGTTGTGCAGCAGGGGCACGCCGCCCATGCCGTCTGCGTACGCGATGCCGCTGAATTTGTCGTCTTGCGGCCTGGCGAAGTGATCGGACAAGGCCACCTGGTCGTCGGCCAGGATGTTGACGGCGAAGTGCTCGGTGTCGCGGAACGCAGCGTGGCTGCTGGACGCCAGCGACTGGCTCCACAGCACCAGCGGCGGGTCCAGCGAAACCGAGCTGAAAGAGTTGGCGGTGACGCCGAAGGGCTTACCCTGCGCCGTGCGTGTCGTCACGACAGTGACGCCGGTGACGAAGCTGCCGAGCACACTGCGCAGTTCGCGCGGGTCAAAGCGGGGCGCTGTCACGGCGGTCTGCTGGTCAGGCCAGAAGGTTCCCACGCAAGGTTTCGTGCCCGTAGGCTGTGCGAAACACGCCGCGCTTTTGCAGGATCGGGATCACGTGATCGACAAAGTCGTTCACGCTGTCGGGGTTGGTCGTGGGGCTGAGGTTGAAGCCCAGGCAAGCCGTCTCGCGCCAGATGCGTTCGATCTCGCTGGCCACCATTTCAGGTGTGCCGACGACTTGTGGAATGGTCGGGCCCAGCGCCCATTTGCGCGCCACTTCGCGCAGCGTGACCGGCTCGCCCTTTTCGTTGGTCATGGCCGAGGCCATCAAGCCGCGCGAGCCCTGCGAATGGGCCGCGTCAGTCAGCGGCTGGTCCGGGTCGTACTGGCTCAGGTCCATGCCGAAAACACCCGACATGCGCGCCAGGTTGGCTTCCAGCGGAACACGCTCGCGCAGTTCTTCCACCCGGCGGCGCGCCTCGGCCTCGGTGCTGCGAACCACGGGCTGCAGGCCGAAGATCACTTTCGGGTCGGGCGCGCCGTACTTCACGGCCTCGGCCTTGAGCTGGGCCGTGGCCTTTTGCATGCCGGGCACATGGGCCTGGATGGAGAAGATGACTTCGGCATGCTTCATCGCGAACTGCATGCCGCGCCCCGACGACCCCGCCTGGAACAGCACCGGGCGGCCGTAGCGCGACGGCAGGGTAGGCCCAACGCCTTTGCAACGGAAGTACTTGCCGTTGAAATCGACCTGGCGCACCTGGTCGGGGTCGGCGAATTTTCCGGTCGCCTTGTTTTGCAGGATGGCCTGCGCGGGCACACCGTCCCAGAGCTGGTAGCAGATGTCCATGAATTCGTCGGCCATGTCGTAGCGCTCGTCGTGCTCGATCTGCCGGCCCAGGCCGCAAGCCAGGTGCTCGGCCTGGCTGAAGCCCGAGACGATGTTCCAGCCGACGCGGCCCCGGCTCAGGTAGTTCAGCGTCGAGATGCGCCGGTTGGCCAGGTAGGGCGAGGTGCCATTGGTCGACAGCGTGACGCACAGGCCCAGGCGCTCGGTGGCAGCACTCATCACCGCCACCAGGGGCATGGGGTCGTGGTTGGGCCAGATCACGCCATGTTCCAGCGACGGCTTCACGCTGCCGCGGTACACACCATGCGTGGCCGGGCTGTCGGCGAAGAACACGCCATCAAAGCAGCCGCGTTCCAGCGTGCGCGCCATGCCTTGCCAGTAGCCATAGTCTTCCAGGCCGGCGAGTTGCTGGTCGGCCGGGTCGGCCCAGGCCATCAAGGTGTGGGTGATGCTGGTGTGCAACAGCATCTGAAAGAGATGAAGCTGGGGCTGGCTGTGCATGCTCGCTCCCGTTCACTCGGGCTTGATGCCGGCGTCGCGCGCGGCTGCGGTCCAGAAGGCGGATTGCGCAAGCACAAAATCGTTCATGCTCTGGTTGCCCAGCTCCAGTGGGTCCAGGCCCAGCAGCTTGTACTTTTCCAGCGTCTCGGCCTCGCTCTTGGCCTTGCGCAGTTGCGTGCGCAGCCAGGCCGTGGCTTCGGCAGGCATGTTCTTGGGGCCACACAGGCCGGCCCACGCGACGCCCTGGATCGGGGCCTTGCCCAGCTCGGTCAGTGTGGGCACGTCGGTCAGGTTGATCGAGCGCCTGGCCGACATCACTGCCAGCGGCTTGACGCGGCCGGCCCTGACCATCGGCATGGTGCTGCCCACGTCGGTGATGGCGAAAGAAACGCGGTTCTGCGACACATCGGCCAGCCCCTCGGCGGTGCTCTTGTAGGGCACGGGCAGGGCCCGCAGGTCGAGTTGCTTGGTCAACACCGCGGACAGCACTTGCGCGGTGGCGTTGGCATAGACATAGCTCAGTGCGCCCGGCTTGGCCGCGGCCTGCTTGATCAGGGCGTCCAGCGATTCAAACGCCAGCTCAGGCGCCGCGGTCACGACATAGGTGTACGAGGCCAGCGTGTCGATGAAGGTGAAGTCGGTGTGCGTGTCGTAGGGCAGGGACTTGTTGATGGCGGTGGCAATCGAGTTGATCGACGCGCTGCAGATGCCGACGGTGTAACCATCGGCCGGGCTGCGCACCAGCGCCGTGGTCCCGATGACCCCCAGCGCGCCGGGCGTGTTGCGAATCACGAAGTTGGCGGCGGGGTTGGCTCTGGTCACGGCGTCGGCGACCATGCGCGCCAGTTGGTCGGCGCCCGACCCCGCGGCGTACTGCACAACGAAGTTGATGGGCCTGGCCGGGTAGGCCTGGGGCTGCGCCGCCAGCGGGGCCAGCAGCAGTGGAAGCACGAGCGCAAGGGTTCGGAATGCAGGCATGTTTGTCTCCTCGAAATGGCTTGGTTGTGGGGGTTCTGGCCGATCAATTGCTCAGCGGATCAGGGTCTTGGCCCAGTCTTGCCCGACGCCGTTGTCCTGGCAATGCTTCAGGTAGCGCTCCAGCCGCAAGTAGACGTCGTCATAGCTGGTGACGTTGCCCTCGCCGTCCAGGTGAATGACCGGCCCATAGACATGGAACAGCGCCGTCATGTGGCCGACCTCTTCGTCAATGAACAGCGTGTGGATGTGCCCAGCGGGCTCGTAGACGAAGCTGCCGGCCTTGGCCAGCCAGTCGTGTTCGCGGTAGCCCCAAGCGCCATCGATGGTCCATGCCGTGACGGCGGCGACGTGGCGGTGGCGTTGGATCGTGCCCTTGCCCTTGGCCTTGAGCAGGCTGATCCAGCCGCCGTTGGTGACATCAAACAGCAGCGGCCGCACCCAGCCCTCCAGCGGATGGTCGTTGCCCCGGTGCGGCAGGGGGTACCAGCGCTCGTCCACCGTCATCACGTCCGGCGAGAACATCTCCGGGCGCGTGTACGAAGAGTGGGGGATGTTGATCATGATGTCGGTCTCGGTTCGAAATCGTGGCCGCCGGCAGCCTTCTACACCAGGCCCTGCGCGCGCCAAGCGGCCACGTCGGCGTCGCTGAAGCCGGTCTTGCGCAAGCGCTCGCTGGTGTGCTGGCCCAGAGTCGGCGCGGCACGCAGCACCGGGGCTGGCGCGGAACTGAAGCTGATGGGCGCGCGCACCTCGCGCAGCGTGCCCAGCTTGGCGTGCTGGGTCTGGATGACCAGGCCTGGCATGCGCTCGGCGAAGAGGTCCATCGAGTCCTTGATGCTGAGCACCGGTGCGGCCATCACCTCGAAGTTCGCAAAGTGGTCCAGCCAGGCTTGGCGGCTGCGCGACAGGAACAGCGGCGCGAGGATGTCGATGAGGGCCTGGCGATTTTTCACACGGTCCCAGTTTTCCTTGAAGCGCGCATCCGTCAGCAGGTCTTCGCGCTCCAGTGCCAGGCACAGCTGGCGCCAAGAGGCGCGGTGGAAGGCGCCGACCACGACATAACTGCCGTCCTTCGTGCAAAACGCCTGGTAGGGCACGAGTTGCGGGTGGCCGCTGCCTTGCCGGGTGTAGTTGGGTTCGCCGTTGAGCACGCTGACCACGTAGTTGGGCATCAAGGCATAAGCCGCCTCGAGCAGTGAGACGCGCACGTGCTCGCCCTGCCCGGTGGCATGGCGCCGGTTGAGCGCGGCCAGGATGCCGATGGTGCACAGCATTGCGGCCGAGGCATCGACCACCGGCGTGCCGGTCTTGGACGGGCCGCGCCCGGCCTCGCCGGTCACGTCCAGCAGGCCCGAGTAGGCCTGGCCGATGATGTCGTTGCCGCCGTCTTCTTCCATGCCGCGGGCGTTGCCGAAGGCCGATACCGAGCAGTAGATCAAGCGTGGGTTGATTTCACGCAGTTGCTCGTAGGACAGCCCCCATTCG
>JANOLY010000367.1:0-7209 GCA_031420055.1 Burkholderiales bacterium
CTGCTCGGTCTGCGCCTCGTTCAGGGTGGTGTCGGCGCCCAGGCCGCTGAAGATGCCGCGCAGGCGGACTTCGAAAGCAGCAAACGCGGCCGCCTCCAACGCCAGATACGGTGGCGTTTCGCGTATGCCGTGCAGCAAGAAGTCTTGCGTGAAGAGCTGTCCCTGCATGGCTGGTCTTGTCACCTCGGATGTCACCGCAGTTTAAGGTTCGCCGCCGCGCAATTGAGGGGCATCTACCGGGTTCACTTTGGGCTTACCGTCTCAAGGCCCACCTAGCATCGGGCGACCCGAAGTCCGGACCAGAAGGGCCCACCCATGCACGCTTGGCTGAACCGTATCGACCCGCACTTCCCGGTGCGCTACACCGTGTGGATGGCCAGCGCCGTGGGCTTGCTGCTGTTCAGCTTTAGCTGGGCGGCCTTCGATGTGGGCGCGGTCGGCGCTGTGTTCTGCCTGGGCTTGGTCGCTCTGGGGTGGCGCGACACGCACCAGACGCGCCATGCCGTGCTGCGCAACTACCCCATCATCGGCCACCTGCGCTTCTTGCTGGAGTTCATCCGGCCCGAGCTGCGCCAGTACTTCATCGAAAGCGACAACGACGCCAACCCGTTTTCGCGCACCCAGCGTTCGCTGGTCTACCAGCGCGCCAAGGGCGACTCGGACAAGCGGCCTTTCGGTACCCAGCGCGACGTGCACGCCAGCGGCTACGAGTGGATCAACCATTCGATGTCCCCGACCTCGCTGCTGACGCACGACTTCCGCGTCTGCATCGGCGGTGGCGGCACGTCTTGCACGCAGCCCTACGAGGCCAGCTTGTTCAACATTTCGGCGATGAGCTTTGGCGCGCTGTCGGCCAACGCCATCCTGGCGCTCAATGGCGGCGCAAAGAAGGGCGGCTTTGCGCACGACACCGGCGAGGGCTCGATCAGCCAGCACCACCGCGTGCACGGCGGCGACTTGATCTGGGAGATTGGCTCGGGCTACTTCGGCTGCCGCAATGACGACGGCAGCTTCAACGAAGCGCGCTTTGCCCACAACGCCTGCGACGCGCAGGTGAAGATGATCGAGCTGAAGCTCAGCCAGGGTGCCAAACCCGGCCACGGCGGCGTGCTGCCGGGCCCCAAGGTGACGGCCGAGATCGCCGCCGCGCGCGGCGTGCCGGTGGGCGAAGACTGTGTCAGCCCGGCCCGCCACAGCGCCTTCAACACGCCAGTGGAGATGCTGCACTTCATCGACCGGCTGCGCACGCTGTCGGGCGGCAAGCCCACCGGCTTCAAGTTCTGCGTCGGCCACCCCTGGGAGTGGTTTGCCATTGCCAAGGCCATGCTGGAGACGGGCATCGTGCCGGACTTCATCGTCATCGACGGCGCCGAGGGCGGCACGGGTGCCGCGCCGCTGGAGTTCACCGACCATGTCGGCGCGCCGCTGCAAGAAGGCCTGCTGCTGGTGCACAACACGCTCACCGGCTTGAATCTGCGCCACCGCGTGAAGCTGGGCTGCGCCGGCAAGGTGATCGGTGCATTCGACATCGCACGCAACATCGCGCTGGGTGCCGACTGGTGCAATTCGGCGCGCGGCTTCATGTTTGCGCTGGGCTGCCTGCAAGCGCAGACCTGCCACACGGGCGCGTGCCCCACGGGCGTGACCACACAAGACCCGGAGCGCCAGAAGGCGCTGTTCGTGCCCGACAAGACCGAACGTGTCTACCGCTTCCACCAGAACACGTTGATGGCGTTGAAAGAACTGGTACAGGCCGCCGGGCTGTCGCACCCGGGCGAGATCACGGCCGCGCACATCGTGCGCCGCGGCGCGAACCATGAGGTCAAGCTGTTGGCGCACCAATTGCACTTCATTGCGCCGGGCTCGTTGCTGGCCGCCATGGATGGCCGCGCCGAGTGGCCGCACCGGGCGTTCAGCCTTTACTGGCCGCTGGCGCGCACTGACAGTTTCCAGCCCGCCCGTGTCGCGCGCGGCGCCGTTCAATCGGCCCCGCAGGCCGAGGCACTGAGCGTCTGAAGCGCCGACTCAGGCGCTGGGTGGCGCCGAGTCGATGAAGCTGGGCCGGGCGGCCAGCTTGTCGTGCAGCTTGTGCAGGTTGGGGTGGCGGGCACGCCAGTCGATCTGCGGAAAGCGGAAGTCCAGATAAGCCAGTGCGCAGCCGACCGACACGTCGGCCAGGGTGAACAGGTTGCCCGCGCAAAAGGGCTTGTCGCCCAGGCCCTGGCTCATGGCCGTGAGCGAGGCGTCGACACGGCTCATCTGGCGCTCTATCCAGGCTGGAGAGCGCTGGCTGTCGCTGCGGCCGGCCCAATGCGTCTCCAGTCGCGCCAGGATGCTGGCGTCGAGCAGGCCGTCGGCCAGCACCTCCCAGGTGCGCACCTCGATGCGTTCGCGGCCCATGGGCGGGATCAGCTTGCCCACGGGCGACAAGGTGTCCAGGTACTCGACGATGACGCGCGAGTCGAACACCGCCTCACCGCCTTCCATCACCAGGCAGGGCACCTTGCCCAGCGGGTTGTTCTTGAGCATGGCGTCGGAACCCCACACGTCCTCGAGCTGCAACTGGAAGTCGAGCTTCTTCTCGGCCATCACGACGCGCACCTTGCGTACATACGGGCTGGTCAGTGAACCAATGAGCTTCATGGGGGGTGGTGACTTCGCGGGGGTCTGTGTCAAAACGATTCTAGCCACCGGGGCTGGGCCCGGCCGCGGGCCGCTGTCGTGTGAAGTCCACGCTGCAAGGAAAGCGCCAAGGCTTCGACGCGGTCACCGTGAACCCTGCACGCATCCTGGAGCTTGAGGGGCATGGCCTGGAGCCCGGCTTGCGGGCCGACTTCGTCCTGCTGCAGGCGCGCACGCCAGAAGAGGCGCCGCGCCTGCGTGCCCAGCGTTTGCTGGCGATGCGCGGCGGTGCATCGCTGTCGCGCAGGGCGCCGACGGCAGCTGCCATTTTCATCGGTAGGACTTCACGGCACCCGTGCGCCCGTGTCCGGGGCTCCCGCTTGTCAGCCTGGGCCAACAGGAGCACACTGGCCCGGCCGGTGTCCCCTGGGCACTGTGTTCACACCCCTGGCTGTCTCCCTACTCCCCCCACCCCCCAACCCGGTGCCTGAATCTGCAAGTCGGGCGCCCTGCTTCTCCCGTCGCCGGCCCACGATGCGGTCGGCCTGTCTCCCACCCTCGCAAAGGAGGTTTTTGATGAACTTGACGATCAGCGGACACCACGTGGAAGTTTCACCGGCCCTGAGAGAGTACGTACTCACAAAGCTAGACCGCGTCACGCGGCATTTCGATCAGGTGGTGGATGTCAGTGTGCTGCTCAGCGTCGAGAAGTTGAAGGAGAAGGAGCGAAGGCAGAAGGCCGAAGTGACACTGCATGTGAAGGGCCGCGACATCTTCGTCGAGCAGGCCAACGAAGACATGTACGCCGCCATCGACCAGGTCATGGACAAGCTGGACCGCCAGGTGCTGCGCCACAAGGACCGTCTGCAAGACCACCACCACACCGCACCCAAGCGGCTGGACGCCGGCGCGGTTTGACCGACGGCAACGCCCATCCGTTGTGCAGGGCCCCCGCGGGGGCCCATTTCATTCAGCAGCGTGACGATGTTGCTGCAATGCCGCAAAAGCCCTTGCCACCAACGGTTTCAGGGGTCGGCGTGCGCACATGCCGGGCAGGTGCGTTGCTATGATCGTCGGCTCTGTAACACTTGCGACATCCCGCCGTCTTCATGGCGTCAACACGGATGCGCACGGGAAGTGGGTCTGATGAACCGTCTCGCCGCCATCCTGCCTGCCAGCAACGTGCTGGTGAATGTGGATGCGACCAGCAAGAAGCGTGTGTTTGAACATGCCGGGCTGCTGTTCGAGAACCAGCATGCCATCGCCCGCGGCATCGTCACCGACAACCTCTTCGCCCGCGAACGCCTGGGCTCCACGGGGCTGGGCCACGCGGTGGCCATCCCGCATGGCCGCATCAAGGGCCTGAAAAATCCGCTTGCCGCGGTGCTGCGGGTGCAGCAGCCCATTCCTTTCGACGCGCCCGACGACGAGCCCGTGGCCCTGCTGATCTTCCTGCTGGTGCCCGAGGCAGCGACGCAGCGGCACCTGGAGATCTTGTCCGAGATTGCCGAGATGCTGTCAGACCGCGAACTGCGCGAGCGCCTGAAGTCCGAGCCCGACTCGGCTGGCGTGCACAAGCTGATCGCCGATTGGGAACCGCTGAAGTCGGTGGCGTGACGATGCCAGGCCCCGAGCCTGAAACCAGCGCCATAGGCCCCGCATGAAGCCATCGTCGATGAGCGCCGAGGCGCTGTTCGAGGCGCACCGCGAAGCCCTGCGCTGGGAATGGGTGGCGGGCCACGCCCACCCGGAGCGCCGCTTCGACGACAGCGCCGTGCGCGAGGCCCGCTCGGCGGCCGATCTGGTCGGCTACCTGAACTACATCCACCCCTACCGCGTTCAGATCGTCGGCCGCCGCGAGGTGGCCTATCTGCTCGACACCTCGCCCGAAGACCAGGAACGCCGCATCTCGCGCATCGTGACGCTGGAGCCGCCCGTGCTCATCGTCGCCGACGACCAACTGCCACCGGACCGCCTGGTGGCCATGTGCGACCGCGCCGAGATCCCGCTCTTCTTGACCAAGGAGTCTGCCGGCTACACCATCGACGTGGTGCGCGGCTTCATTGGCCAGCACTTTGCCGAGCGCACCACGCGGCACGGTGTGTTCATGGACATCCTGGGCCTGGGCGTGCTCATCACCGGCGAGTCGGGGCTGGGCAAGAGCGAGCTGGGGTTGGAGCTGATTTCGCGCGGTCACGGCCTGGTGGCCGACGACGCGGTGGACCTGTTCCGCGTCTCGCAGACATCGCTGGAAGGCCGCTGCCCCGAACTGTTGCAGAACCTGCTCGAGGTGCGTGGCATCGGCCTGCTCGACATCAAGGCCATCTTTGGCGAGACCGCAGTGCGGCGCAAGATGCGCCTGAAGCTTATCGTTCACCTGGTGCGCAAGGAAACCATGGAGCGCGACTTCGAACGTCTGCCCTTCGAGCCGTTGTTCGATGAGATCCTGGGCCAGCCCGTACGCAAGGTGGTGATTGCGGTGGACGCCGGGCGCAACCTGGCGGTGCTGGTCGAAGCCGCGGTGCGCAGCACGGTCCTGCAGCTTCGCGGCATCAACACCTATCAGGACTTCCTCAAGCGCCACCAAATGGCCATAGAGAACGGCACCGACGACCGTTAGACGCCCGCCCGAACAGGCTGGCAGCTCACTGGGTCGGCTGTTCGCCAGGCAGCACGGGCATCCGCGTGTTCCCGGGCTCGCAGCCCAGGCGGGCGATGTCCGCGGCGCGCTCGGGGTGGCGGGCCAGCAACTCGTCGCGCGCGCCGCCTTCGAACATGCTGCTTTGAAAGGCCGGTGCCAGCGTGCAGCCGAACAGCGAATAGCGCCCACCCGCCACCAAGTGCCCGGCCTGCCAGCAGCCGGCGGGCACCACAAACTGCACGCGCTGGCCGGCGGCAGCGTCGCGGCCCAGGATCACGTCTTCGCTGCGCCCGTCGGCATGCAAGAGCACCAGCCGCAGGGCGTCGCCGCCATAGAAATGCCACACCTCGTCGACTGGAAGGCGGTGGAAAAGCGACAGGCTCAGCGGCTCGTCGCAGTACAGGCCGAGCATGGCAGACGACTCGCCCGCCGCACCCCGGTAGGTGGCTGCAAACAGCGTGCCCTCCACCGGCAGCGGCCGCAGACCATGCTGCGCCACCAGCGCCTGCACCTCGGGTGACATCGCCGCGGCGCGCTCTGGTCAGACCGGCCGCAGGCCTTGCCAGACTGCGTCCAGCAGGCCCTGTGTGCGTTCGCTGGCCTGCACGCTGGCAACAGCCAGGGCGCCGCGCGGCTCGCGGGCCAGGCGCACAAAGTGCTCGACCATGGCCACGTTCTGCGGCTGTGCCGCGGGGGTGTCCACCCACGCGAATCCCGCGGGATTCATGACACCCGCGCGCTGGCTGAAACCCACGGTATGGCTGGGCAGGGGCGGTGGTGCGCTGTGGGCCCAGTCGAGCACGAAGTCGTCCAGCGTGATCGCGCCGCGCTCGCCCAGCAGCTGCAAGTCCATGGTGAAGGCGCCCGTGTTGTAGCCGGCGTCCCAGGTCGAGGTGCAGCCGCCGGCCAGCACCAGCACGCCGGCGCCACGCACCGCCGCGCCGCTGGCCGGATCGTGCTGCACGAAGCCGCTGCTGGCCACCAGGGCAGCGTCGGCAGGCCCGTATTCAACCACCGCACGCATGGCGTACCAGGCCATGTCGCCGATGGCGCCGGTGGGTTCTTGCGCCGGGTTGAAGCGGATGTTGCCGCGGTCCATGGACGGAAAGAAGAAGCCACTGCGCACCGCCTGCACAGCACCTATGCGATCGGCCAGCTGCGCCTTGAGCAGCGCCGTGCGCGGGTGGTGCACAAAGTGCGTGGCGTCCAGGAAGGCCACACCGTGCTGTCGGCACGCCGCCGTGATGCGCCGCAGCGAGGCCAGGCTGGCGAAGGGCTTTTCCGCCAGCACGTGTTTGCCCATCTGCGCGGCGCGCATGCAGATCTCTTCGCGCGGCGCGGTGGGCGTGGCCACGTACACGGCGTCGACCTCGGGGCTGGCCAGCAGCGCGTTCCAGTCGCCATAGGCCTGGGCGATGCCGTGCTCGGCCGCAAAGGCCCGGGCCACTTCAAGCCGGCGCGCCGACACGGCCACCACCTTGCAGCCCGCAGCCGCCGCGGCGGCGCGCGCGGTGACGCTGGCGATCAAGCCGCTGCCGACGATGCCCAGGCGCAGGGCCGTGGAGATACTCATTTGACGCGGTACTCGCACTGCGGCTTGGTGCAGCGCGCGTACAGGGCCAGGGCGTGTTCCTGCAGCTCGAAGCCGCGCTCTTGCGCGATGGTGCGCTGGCGCTGTTCGATCTCGGGGTCCAAGAACTCTTCGACGCGCCCGCAGGTCAGGCACACCAGGTGGTCGTGGTGCTGGCCTTCGTTGAGCTCGAACACCGACTTGCCCGACTCGAAGTTGCTGCGCGTGAGCAACTCGGCCTGCTCGAACTGCATCAACACGCGGTACACGGTGGCCAGGCCGATGTCTGCGCCCTCGGCCAGCAAGGCCTTGTAGACGTCTTCTGCCGTCATGTGGCGGCGCGCCGTGCGCTGGAAGACTTCGAGGATCTTGATCC
>JANOLY010000368.1:0-13333 GCA_031420055.1 Burkholderiales bacterium
TACGGCAAGCAGATCGCCGAAGGCACGGCCGCCGAAGTGCAGAAGAACGAGAAGGTGATCGAGGCTTACCTCGGCGCCGGCCACAAGGCGCATTGAGGACGAAGAACATGGCAAACACACTCCTCAAGGTCAGCGGCCTGAAGGTCGCGTACGGCGGCATCCAGGCCGTCAAGGGCGTCTCGTTCGAGGTCAACGAAGGCGAACTGGTCAGCCTGATCGGCGCCAACGGCGCGGGCAAGACCACCACGCTCAAAGCCATCACCGGCACGCAAGCGGTGGCCGACGGCCAGATCGAATTCATGGGCCGATCGATCAAGGGCCAGGGCGCCTGGGACCTCGTCAAGCAAGGCCTGGTGATGGTGCCCGAGGGCCGCGGCACCTTCACGCGCATGACCATTACCGAGAACTTGCAGATGGGTGCTTTCGTGCGAAACGACAACGAGATCGACGCCGACATCGACAAGGTCTTTGCCATCTTCCCGCGCCTGAAAGAGCGCCGCGCGCAACTGGCCGGCACCATGAGCGGCGGCGAGCAGCAGATGCTGGCCATGGGCCGCGCGCTGATGGCCCGCCCCAAGGTGTTGCTGATGGACGAGCCCAGCATGGGCCTGAGCCCCATCATGGTCGACAAGATCTTCGAGGTCGTGGCCGACATCCACAGCCGCGGCACCACGGTGCTGCTGGTCGAGCAAAACGCCAGCCGCGCGTTGGGCCTGGCCACACGCGGCTATGTGATGGAGTCGGGCGAAGTGACGATGAGCGGCGACGCCAAGGCTTTGCTGAACGACCCCAAAGTGCGGGCGGCTTACTTGGGTGAGTGAGGGTGCAAGCGCATCACGCTTCGCCCACTCGGGCCAGCACGGTGCGGATGACCTCGGCCGAGATTCTGAAGTCGCTGCCGTGTAGCAAAGCAAAGGCCTCGCGCGCCGAGCTGATGAGCCCATGCTGTTGGGCCATACCAATCACGGCGGCGGTGCCGGCGACTTTCAGGCCGCTGTCTTGCGCCACGGCACGGCCGGCGCGTTCGTCCATCAACAACAGGGTCGGGCCTTTGTGCGCCCGGCCGATGCGGATGCAGGCACTCTCGCCCGCATCCAGCGGTGGCAGGGGCAGCTCGGGCACCGGGCGGTCCCAGACCACCAGGGTCTTGCGTGCAAGTGCGGCGCGGATGGCGTCTTCGCCGCGGCTGACCTGACCTGAGAGCACTTCGTCGCGCACCTGGGGCGGCATCCAGACCTTGCCGAAGAGCGCCTTGAGCCAGGGCAAACCGCCGACGATGGACAGCCCGATCAGCGGGCTGGCATCGCTCAGGACGAGGCGAGCCACTCTTCCAGGGTGTCCATGTCGCGCGCGGTTTCTTCCGCGCTGAGGCTCACCACCGCAATGCCCAGGCGTGACACATGGCGTGCGAAATCGGGCGCAGACATCTGTGCCAAGGCGGCCGACCGGGCCAGCGAAAGGTGCCCGTCCTTGAACAGCGCCGTGGCCAGGGCAGCGCGAACGCCGGGTTCGCCCAGCAGCCGCTGGTCGGCCAGGCCCACCATCATGGCGTCGGGGCGGTCACGGTTCATCACCACCACCAGGTCGTCCTGCGCCTTGCGCAAGGCCTCGCTGGGGTTGTTCTTCAGGCCGCTGACGTTGACGACTTCCATGGGAATCTCATCAAGGTGTTTGAGATAGGAATATGAAGAGGGAAGAAGTGCTGGGACTATACCGATCAATCCACCGACGCGCCAGAGGCCTTCACCACCGCCTCGTACTTCCTCAACTCCGCCTGCACAAAGGCCGCGAACTGCGCCGGTGTGCTGGGCGAGGGCTCGGCCATCAGTGCGGCCATGCGGGCTTTCAGCTCGGCCGAGGCCAGGGCATCGACGAAGGCCTTGTTCAGCTGCTGCGTCATGTCGGCAGACAGGCGGGCCGGGCCGAACAGGCCGAACCAGGTGCCGATGTCGAAGCCGGGCAGGCCGGACTCGGCCACCGTGGGTACCTCGGGCATGACGGTGGAGCGCCGTGCGGTGGTCACGGCCAGCGCCTTGAGCCGGCCGCTGCGGATGTTGGCCGAGGCGGCGGCCAGGTTGTCGAAGTTGAAGTCGACCTGCCCACTCACCAGCGCCAACTGCGCTGGCGGCCCGCCGGCATACGGGATGTGCACGATGAACAGCCCCGCTTGCGACTTGAACATCTCGCCGGCCAGGTGCCCGGCGCTGCCGTTGCCGCCGGAGCCGTAGTTGAGCTTGCCCGGGTTCTTCTTGGCGTAAGTCACCAGGTCGGCCAGGGTGCGTATGTTCAGCCGTGTCGCTGCTTCGGCGTTCATCACCAGCACGTTGGGCACCTGGGCCACGAGCGTGATGGGCGTGAAGTCGCGCACCGGGTCGTAGGGAATCTTGCGGTACAGCCAGGGGTTGATGGCGTGCGTGGCCACCGCGCCCATCACCAGCGTATTGCCATCGGGCGCGGCCTTGGCCACGAGGTCAGCGCCCAGGTTGCCGCCGGCGCCGGTGCGGTTTTCAACCAGCACGTTGCCCAGCGTGTCCTTCACGCGTTCGGCCAGGGCGCGGGCCACGATGTCCAGCGGGCCGCCCGGCGGGTAGGGCACCACCAGGCGGATGGTGCGTGCCTGGGCCCAGGCGGGCCAGGCCGCAGTGGCCAGGGCCAGGGCAGAAAACTCGCGTCGGTGCAGGGTCATGTGGTGGCTCCGTGTTTGTCAGCTTCAGACGTGAAGGCATCGGCAAAGAACTCGTCGGCTGGCAGCCCGCACAGCGAGACGAAGTCGCGTTCGGCGGACTCCACCATCACCGGCGCGCCGCAGGCATACACCTGGTGCGCCGACAGGTCCGGCCAGTCCTGCATCACGGCGCGGTGGACAAAACCCGTGCGGCCCGTCCAGTGGTCTTCGGGCAAGGACTCGGAAAGCACGGGCACGTAGCTGAGGCTGGGCATCTCGGCGGCGAGCGCCACGCACCAGTCGTGCTGGTACAGGTCGGCGCGCCTGCGAGCGCCCCAGTACAGCACCGTCGGGCGCGGGCTGGCTGACTGCTGCAACTGCTGCAGCATGGCCTTGATGGGTGCGAAGCCGGTGCCACTGGCCAGCATCACGATGGGCTTGCTTGACTCTTCGCGCAGAAAGAAGCTGCCGAAAGGGCCTTCCATGCGCAGGATGTCTTTTTCCTTCATCGCGCTGAAGACATGGTCGGTGAACTTGCCGCCCGGCATGTGGCGCAGATGCAGTTCGATGGCAGGCGGGCTGCCCACCAGATGCGGCGCGTTGGCCATGCTGTAGCTGCGGCGGGCGCCGTCGCGCAAGATGAATTCCACGTACTGGCCGGCGCGGTACTTCAGGTTCTGGTTGGCCGGCAGTTGCAGGCGCAGCACGGCCACGTCGGCAGCGGGGCGCTCGATGCTGAGCACGCGGCTGGGCAGCTTCAACACCGGGTACTCGCCCGCGCCGGGCACGCTGCGCGCTTCAACCACGCAATCGGTCTGCGGCGCCGCGCAGCAGGTCAGGATCAGCCCGGCTTCTTCCTCTGCAACCGAAAGGGCCTTGAGCTGGTGCGCGCCGTGTATCACCCGGCCCTGCAGCAGGCGGCTCTTGCACGAGCCGCAGGCGCCGTCGCGGCAACCGTAGGGCAGGCCGATGCCCTGGCGAATGGCGGCGGGCAGGATGGCTTCGTCGCGCTCGACGCTGAACTGCCGGTTGGCCGGCTGCAAGGTGATGGTGAAGCTCATGAGAGGTCGTTCGGGCCCGTAAACTGGTGCGCGATTGTGCCGCCCAAACCTTCGCTGCTTGCTGCGCCGCCCCGTGACCCTGCCACCCTCAACCACCCGCCGGCCTGCCTTGCTCATCGTCGGCTGTGGCGACATCGGCATGCGTGTGCTGCGGCTGCTGTCGCCGCGTTGGAAGGTGCTGGCGCTGACCTCGTCGCCGCAACGTGTTGCCGCACTGCGCGCCGCGGGGGCGACGCCCTTGCTGGGCAATCTCGACGTGCCTTGCACCTTGGGCCGGCTGGCCAACCTGGCCGACGCCGTGCTGCACCTCGCGCCGCCACCAGGGCAGGGTGTGTGCGACACGCGCACCCGTAACCTGCTTCAGGCGCTGGCGCGGGCCGGGCGCGTGCGACGCTTGGTGTACGCCAGCACCTCGGGCGTATATGGCGATGCCCAAGGCGCCATGTTCGACGAAACGCGGCCCCTGCGGCCGGCCACCGACCGCGCGGTGCGCCGTGTCGATGCCGAAGCCCAGGTGCTCGCATTCGGACGGCGTACCGGCGTGTGCGTGTCAGTGCTGCGCACTCCGGGCATCTACGCGGCCGACCGCCACGGCGGGCACCCGCGCGATCGTTTGCTGCGCGGCACGCCGGTGCTGGCGGCCGTCGACGATGTCTACACCAACCACATTCACGCCGATGACCTGGCCCGCGCCTGCGTGGCGGCATTGGCGCGCGGCGCAGCGCAGCGCGTGTACCACGCCAGCGACGACACCGATCTGAAGATGGGCGACTACTTCGACCTGGCGGCCGAGCTGAGCGGCTTGCCTCGGCCGCCCCGCGTGTCGCGCGACCAGGCGCGGCAGACGCTGAGCCCGGTCATGCTGAGCTTCATGAGCGAGTCACGCCGCTTGGTCAACCAACGGCTCAAGACCGAGTTGGGCTTGAAGCTGCGCTACCCGACGGTGCGCGAAGGTCTGGTCGGAACCTGACCGGCCCGGCAGCGCCGATCAGCGCCGCCGCTTGCCGCTGAAAGGCGACTGGCCCCGCCAGTAGCGGATCATGAAGTAGCCGCCCACCATGCCACCCAGGTGCGCGAAGTGCGCCACGCTGCCGTAGTTGAAGATGCCCAGCACCAGCTCCAGCCCGCCGAAGACCATCACGAAGGTGCGGGCCTTCATGGGGATGGGGGGGAACAGCGGCATGATGACGCGGTCAGGGAACAGCATGCCAAAGGCCAGCAGCAGCGCAAACAGCCCGCCAGACGCACCGACCGTGGGCACGTTCGAATCCATCAGGTAGGTCACCACCAGTTGCGCCACCGCCGCGGCCAGGATGCCTGCCAGTAGAAAGTGCGCATAGCGCTTGGCGCCCCAGATGCGCTCGAGCTCGCTGCCGAACATCCACAAGCCCAGCATATTGAAGAACAGGTGAAACATGCTGCCGTGCAGGAACGCGTAACTCACCACTTGCCAGGGTCCGAAGCGGCCGCTTTCCAGTGGCCACAGCGCAAACCAGCGCTCCAGCGGCACAAACAGCTGCAGGAAGAAGATCGCCGTGCAGGCGAGCATCAAGTTTCGGGTGAGCGGGGGTACGTGCGGCATCCGGTGCGGCGAGTAGGGGTGGGCGGCTGCGCCCGGCTGGTGCCCGCGGCCAGACTCGAACTGGCACGCCTTGCGGCGGCGGATTTTGAATCCGCTACGTCTACCGATTTCGTCACGCGGGCGGCGCGCGCCCGAAGGCGCTGATCACAGCGACGGATTATCACATGGGCCCGCTGCACACTCGAATGCAAGAGGCCACAATCGGCCGCACGCTGGAGCCCCCATGACAACCGACCTGACCGTGGGCGCAGCCCCGCTGTACAAGACCCTGGAAGACACCATCGGCAGCACGCCACTGGTGCAACTGCAGCGCCTGCCCGGCGCGCAGGCCCGGGCACGAGGCAATGTCATTCTGGGCAAGCTGGAAGGCAACAACCCGGCCGGGTCGGTCAAGGACAGGCCGGCGATCAGCATGATCCGGCGTGCCGAAGAACGCGGCGAGATCCGCCCCGGCGACACCTTGATCGAAGCCACCTCCGGCAACACTGGCATTGCCCTGGCGATGGCTGCGGCCATCCGCGGCTACCGCATGGTCTTGATCATGCCGGAGGACTTGTCGATCGAACGCGCCCAGACCATGCGCGCCTTCGGTGCCTAACTCATCCTGACGCCGCGCTCGGGCGGCATGGAATACGCACGCGACCTGGCCGAGCAGATGCAACGCGACGGCAAGGGGCGGGTGCTGGACCAGTTCGCCAACGCCGACAACCCGCGTGTGCACTTCGAGACCACAGGCCCTGAGATTTGGGCCGACACGGCCGGCCGCATCACGCATTTCGTCAGCGCCATGGGCACCACCGGCACCATCACGGGCGTGTCGCGCTTTCTCAAATCGCAAAGCAAGGCGGTGCGCATCATCGGCGCGCAGCCTGCTGAAGGCTCGCGCATCCCCGGCATACGCAAGTGGCCCGAGGCCTATCTGCCGCGCATCTACGACCCGGCCAACGTTGACGAGTTGGTGTTGGTGACGCAAGCCGACGCAGAAGACATGGCGCGGCGCATGGCCCGCGAAGAGGGCCTCTTCGCCGGCATCTCGGCGGCGGGCGCCTGCTGGGTGGCCTTGCAGCTGGCGCGAACGCTCGAGAACGCCACCATCGTGTTCATCGTCTGTGACCGCGGCGACCGCTACCTGTCCACCGGCGTGTTTCCGGCCTGAAGTCGATCTCGGCGTGGCCGGGGCCCGCCACCTAGAATGCCCTACATGGATCCCCAGAAAGTACTCGACACCCGCGGCCTGAACTGCCCGCTGCCCATACTCAAGGCCAAGAAGGCCCTGGCCGACATGGTCAGCGGTGAATTGCTGAAGGTGGTCTCCACCGACCCCGGTTCGGTGCGCGACTTTCAGGCCTTTGCGCGCCAGACGGGCAACGAACTGGTCGAGCAGACCAGCGCGGCCAGCGAGTTCGTGCACGTGCTGCGCCGCCGTTGAAAGCCGGCTGCAGCGAGCACGCTGCCTGGTCGGCTACAGCTGCAGCGTCTTCAGATAGGCGCGAAAGCCCGGCCCCAATTCACGGTGCGCCAGGGCGAGTTCGACGTTGGCCTCCAGGAAGCCTTCCTTGCTGCCGCAGTCGTAGCGCTTTCCTTCATAGCGGTAGGCAAACACCTTCTCGCGCCGCAGGAGCGATGCAATGCCGTCGGTGAGCTGGATCTCGCCGCCCACGCCGCGCTGCTGGGTGGCGATCTCGTGGAAGACGCCTGGCGTCAGGATGTAGCGCCCGGCCACGCCCAGGCGTGAGGGGGCGTCTTCAGGCGCGGGCTTCTCGACGATGCGCGTGATGTCGATGACACGCTCGTTCACCTCGGTGCCGGCCACGATGCCGTAACGGCGCGTGTGCTCGGCCGGCACTTCCTGCACGGCAATGATGGACGCGCGCCACTCGGCGTACTGCTCCACCATCTGCGCCAGCACCGGCGGCGAGCCCACCATCAAGTCGTCGGCCAGCAGCACCGCAAACGGGTTGTTGCCCACCAGCCGCTGACCGCACAGCACGGCGTGCCCCAAGCCCAAGGCCTGGGCCTGGCGCACATAGATGCACTCCATGTCGTCGGGCTTGACACCGCGCACCACCTCCAGCAGTTCGTGTTTCTCAGCGCGTTCCAGCGCCACCTCGAGCTCGTAGGTCATGTCGAAGTGGTCTTCAATAGGCCGCTTGTGGCGCCCGGTGACGAAGATCATCTCGCGCACGCCGGCCGCATACGCTTCTTCCACTGCGTACTGGATGAGTGGCTTGTCGACCACTGGCAGCATCTCCTTGGGCTGCGCTTTGGTGGCGGGCAAAAAACGTGTACCAAGTCCGGCCACCGGGAAAATCGCCTTCTGAACTCGCATGTCACCCCTACTAACTGTTACCGTTGGCAGGATTGTGGCAGCGGACCCCCCGCATCCCCTATGACACATTCACGCCGGCGCAGATGGACGTGTTGATCGTCGAACCGCTGGACGGCAACGTGCTGCAGTGGCTGGCCGCCCGCCACGCTGTGCAGTACGCACCCGAACTGGCTAACGATCCCCAGGGCTTTCGCAAGGCCTTGGCAATGGCGCGCGCCATCGTTATTCCACCGTCTGTCACGCTGGACACCCAGGCGGTGCAGGCCGCCCCGGCACTGCTGGTGGTGGGCCGGCTGTCGTCGGGGTCGGAAAACATCGACATCGACGCCTGCAGCCGGCGCGGCATTGAGGTGGTGCGCCCGGCCACGGCGAGTGCCGTGGCCGAAGCCGAATTCACCATCGGCGCGTTGTTGCAGATGTTCCGCCGCGTCCCCATCGCCAACGACGAGGGTCTGCTCGTCGGCCGCGAACTGGGCAGTGCGGTGGTGGGCCTGGTCGGCATGACCAGCACCGCCAAGCCGCTGGCGCAGCTGCTGCGGGCGTTTGGCGCCCGGGTGGTGGGCTACGACCCGGGGCTGCATGCGTCGGACCCGGTCTGGGAGCGCACCGGCGTCGAGCCCATCGCGCTGAGCGAGTTGATGCAGAGCAGCGACGCCGTCTGTGTGTTGCTGGGCTACTTTGCGCGCTTCGCGGGGCTGTTCGGCGAACGTCTGCTTGGTGAATGCAAGGCCAATCAGGTGCTGGTCAGCCTGGGGCATTCCAGCCTGTTCGACGAGTCTGCCCTGGCCAGGGCCCTGTTGAGCGGGCAGATGTCGGCTGCATGGTTCGACAGCATGGAGCCGGGCCTGCTCGACCCCGGCCGGCCTTTGCGCCGCATTGACACCTTGCAGGTCACGCCCCGCGTGGCCGGCACCACGCAGCAGTCGCGCACACGCAGCGCCTGGGCGGTGGCGCGGCGCATCGACGAACTGTTGTTCACCGTACCGGTGCCCGTCGTTTTCAAGCCGGCGCTGCAGACAGACGACTTCTCTGGCCTTGCAGGCGATCCAGTGCTTGTCTGAAGTCGGCCATGCGGGCCCGCTCCTGGGCCACCACGGCGGCCGGGGCACGTGCCACGAAGTTTTCGTTGCCCAGCTTGGCTTGCGTCTTGGTGATTTCGCCTTGCAGGCGTGTGATCTCGCGGCCCAGGCGCGCATCTTCCGCGGCGACGTCGATCTGCACGTGCAGCGCCAGCCGCAGTGCGCCGGTCATTGCCACCGGTGCCGCTTGTGTGGCTGCGGCAAAGCCGGCCTCGTCGGCCAGGACCTGCACCTCGGACAGCCGGGCCAGCGCCTTCAGCATCGGCGCGGCACTGAGCACGAACTCTGGGTCCCCGCAAGTCAGCAGCGGCACCTTCTCGGCAGGTGACAGGCCCATCTCGCTGCGCAGGCGGCGGCACTCCACGGCCACCGTCTTCAGCTGCGCCATCCAGGCGTCTGCCACGGCGTCGACCTTTTCCAGCTGCGCCTGCGGGTAGGCCGCAGTGGCCACACTGCCGCCGTCCTGCGGCTGGCGCCGCCCGGCCACCACGGCCACCGTGTCCCACAGCTCGGCGGTGATGAAGGGCGCCACCGGGTGCATCAGGCGCAGCACGGTTTCCAGCGTGCGGATAAGCGTGCGGCGCGTGGCTCGCTGTTCGCTGTCGCTGCCCTGGGCCAGTTGCACCTTGGCGATCTCGAGATACCAGTCGCAGTACTCGTCCCACACAAAGGTGTAGATGGCGTTGGCCACGTTGTCCAGCCGGTAGTCGGCGAATCCCTGGGCCACGGCTGCTTCAACGCGCTGCAACTCGCCCGTGACCCAGCGGTCGGCGCTGGAAAAACGCAGAAAGCCGTGGAAGGGCCCGCCCGGCGCGCAGTCGGCCTTGCTGTGCTCGGCCAGGCCGCAGTCCTGGCCTTCGCAGTTCATCAGAACAAAGCGCGTGGCGTTCCACAGCTTGTTGCAGAAGTTACGCCAGCCCTCGCAGCGCTTGGTGTCGAAGTTGATGTTGCGGCCCAGGCTGGCGTAGCTGGCCATGGTCAGGCGCAGCGCGTCGGCGCCGAAGGCCGGGATGCCGTTGGGGAATTCTTTCTCGGTCTCCTTGCGCACGTGCGGCGCGGTCTCGGGCTTGCGCAGGCCGGTGGAGCGCTTGTCCAGCAAGGGACCCAGGGCGATGCCGTCGATCAGGTCGACCGGGTCCAGCACGTTGCCTTCGCTCTTGCTCATCTTGTGGCCCTGGGCGTCGCGCACCAGGCCGTGGATGTAGACGTCGCGGAACGGCACCTTGCCCTCGGGGCAATCGTCGCTGCGCGTGAAGTGCGTGGTCATCATGATCATCCGGGCGACCCAGAAGAAGATGATGTCGAAGCCCGTCACCAGCACGGTGGACGGCAGGAACAGATCCTGCTCCAGCGCGGCTTGACCAGTTCGGTCGGGCCAGCCCAGGGTCGAGAAGGGCACCAGGGCTGAGGAGTACCAGGTGTCGAGCACGTCTTCGTCGCGCACCAGCGGCCCCGCGTAGCCGGCGGCGGTGGCGCGCTGGCGGGCCTCTTCCTCGCTGCGGCCCACGAACAGCTCGCCCGCCGTGCCGTACCAGGCCGGAATCTGGTGACCCCACCAGAGTTGGCGGCTGATGCACCAGTCCTGGATGTTTTCCATCCAGTGGTTGTAGGTGTTGACCCATTGCTCTGGCACGAAGCGCACGCGCCCGCTGGTGACCGCATCAATGGCGCCTTGGGCAATGCTGCGGCCGTGTGCGCCGGGCTTGTTCATGGCCACGAACCATTGGTCGGTGAGCATGGGTTCGACCACCTGGCCGGTGCGTGCGCAGCGCGGCACGGTCAGGCGGTGCTTGCGGGTTTCGACGAGCAGGCCCAGTGCGTCCAGATCGGCCACCACCTTCTTGCGTGCGGCAAAGCGGTCCAGGCCGCGGTAGGCGGCAGGCGCCTGGTCGTTGACGCGGGCATCGAGGTCGAGCACGCCGATGACAGGCAGGCCATGGCGCAGGCCCACGGCGTGGTCGTTGATGTCGTGCGCCGGCGTGACCTTGACCACGCCGGTGCCGAACTCGCGGTCCACATACGCATCGGCAATCACCGGAATGGTCCGCCCGCACAGCGGCAACTGCACGCGTTGGCCCACCAGCGCGCTGTAGCGTTCGTCGTCGGGGTGCACCATCACGGCCGTGTCGCCGAGCATGGTTTCTGGCCGCGTGGTGGCCACCACCAACGAGCCCGAACCGTTTTCAAGCGGGTAGCGGATCAGCCACAGCCAGCCGTCTTCTTCTTCGCTTTCGACTTCCAGGTCGGACACCGCGGACTTCAGTGTCGGGTCCCAGCTGACCATGCGCTTGCCGCGGTAGATCAGGCCTTCATCAAACAGCCGCACAAAGGTTTCGGTGACGACGGCCGAGAGCTTGTCGTCCATGGTGAAGTACTCGCGCGACCAATCCACGCTGTCGCCCATGCGGCGCATCTGATTGGCGATGGTGGCGCCTGAGCTGTGCTTCCAGTCCCACACCTGGGCCACGAAGTTCTTGCGCCCCAGGTCGTGGCGCGACAGGCCGTTTTCCTGCAGCTGGCGCTCGACGACGATCTGCGTGGCGATGCCGGCGTGGTCGGTGCCCGGCACCCACAGCGTGTTGAAGCCGCGCATGCGGTGGTAGCGCGTCAACGAGTCCATGATGGTCTGGTTGAACGCATGCCCCATGTGCAGCGTGCCCGTCACGTTGGGCGGCGGCAGCTGGATGCTGAACGACGGCAGCAAAGGGTCCAGCGTGGGCGCGTGCGCGCCGCTGGCTTCCCAGACCGGGCTCCAGCGCGCCTCGATGGCGGCAGGCTCAAAGGACTTGGCGAGTTCGGTCATGGTGGCGGTGCCGGCGATGGTGTTGTCGCAGCGCGCGGGCGGTGTCTTGCCCCGGGGCTGCGAAGAGCAAAGATTGTAGGTGGGCGTCCCGCGCGGCCCCAGGAGCGGCACGACTCAAGCGCGCGCGAGTGCAAGCAACAAAGCGATACTTGTCTACCTGTCAACACAGGGCCCGAGCGCGGGGTTCTACAGCACGGCAACGGCGTTGTTGCCAAGGGGATTAGCGATGCGACGTCGACAACTTTTGGACTGCCTCGGTGCCGCCGGCATGCTGTCGGCCCTGGGGCAGGTGGCCCAGGCGGCCCAGGACCCGGTCACGGCCGACTACAAGGCGCTGGTCTGTGTCTTTCTGTTCGGCGGCAACGATGGCAACCACATGTTGGCGCCGCTGGATGATCGCCACGACGACCATGCCAAGGCGCGTGCCGGAACGCCATTGGCCCTGGGCCGCGAGCAATGGCTGCCGCTGCCCGGCCCGGACGGCAAGGCGAGCTTTGGCATCAACCCCGCGCTGGCGCCGCTGTTGCCCTTGTGGGGCGACAGCCGGTTGGCCTGGCTCATGAACACCGGGGCCCTGGTGGAGCCACTGACACGCAACACGTACCAGCGAGGGGGCCGCAAGCCCGACAACCTGTTCTCGCACTCCGATCAGCAGGAGTTCGCGCAGGGGCTGGGCGACGACAGCCCCGGCCAACCCGGCTGGGGCCTGCGCCTGGCGCGCAGCGTGCGGCCAGCCGATGGTGACGCTGGGCGGCTGCCGCCGATGATTTCGCTGGCCGGCAACCAGCGCATCTTTCGGGGTGACGTGCGGGCCAGCCTGGTGCTGCCTGCGCGTGGCAGCTTCGGGCTCACGGGCAGCGGCGCAGATGCCGCCAGCGTCGAGCGCCTGAACGCCCTGCGTGCGCTGTGGGCGCAAGACGCCACATCGATCGGCCGGCAGGCTGGTGACATCGTGGCCTCGGCGCTGAACGCCGCCGGCTTCGTCAACCCGCTCATCAACCCACCCGCAGGTGCTGCCGCGTCGCCAGTGGCGGCACCCTTTGCCGCGGTGCGCTCAGACCTGGGCCAGCAGTTGTTGCGCGTGGCGCGCCTGGTCGAGGCCCGCAGCGTGGTGGGCAACCGTCGGCAGATGTTTTTCGTCTCACTGGGCGGCTTCGACACCCACACCAACCAACGCACCGAACACGACCGGCTGCTGGCTGAACTGGCCACGGCGTTGAAGGCCTTTGACGACGCCATGCAGGCCATCGGCGCTGGCTCACAGGTCACCACATTCACGGTGAGTGACTTCGCGCGCACGCTCAAGGTCAACAACAGCGCCGGCACCGACCACGGCTGGGGCAGCCACCAACTGGTGCTGGGCGGCGCGGTTCGCGGGCGCCAGACCTATGGCCGCTATCCGCAACTGGCGCTGGGCGGCGCCGACGACGCCACGCGCGAGGGGCGCTGGATTCCCAGCACGTCCTACGACCAGGTCGTGGCCACGTTGGCGCGCTGGTTCGGCAGCGACGACTCGGCGCTGGCCGCCATCACGCCCAACCTGGGTCGATTCGACCGCCGTGACCTGGGCTTCCTGGCATGAGGTCGTGCTTGGCGCGGGCCGTCGTCGTCGTCGCCGCGCTGGTGCTGGCCGCTTGTGCCGCGCCGCGACCGGACCAGCCCGACGAGGTCGCGTCCTGGCGCGCGCCCCGGCACAGCGTGGCCGACACCGTACGGCTGCTGGAACAGTCGAGCTTCGGCCCCACGCCCGAGGCCGTCGAGCGTGTGCGCCGCCAGGGGCACGCGGCCTACCTGGACGAGCAGTTCCGCCTGGT
>JANOLY010000369.1:0-10208 GCA_031420055.1 Burkholderiales bacterium
GGTGCTGCCGCTGGCGGTGTCGATCTCGCGGATCAACGCGCCGGTGTCGGCGTTGATGATGAACAGCGTGGCGCGGCCGGTGCTGGTGTTCACGTAGCCGTTGCCCACCACCACCGCCGCCACGCCGTTGTTCATGCGCCCGATGCGCGGCGCGGCGTAGGTGAAGCCCAGGTTGGCGAAGCCGGTGGTGGCCGAGCTGATCTCCCACTTGATGGTGGTGGCCGCCGCGGCTTCGTCGGCCGGGGTGGGGTTGGTCAGGTCCAGCATGAACAGGCCGCGACCGCCGCCGCCCAGCGCACCGGCCAGTAGCGTGCGGGTGCCGCCGGCCAGGTTGACGTCGGCCATGGCCAAGCCGCCGTCGACGTACAGCGTGCGCGCATAGGGCGTGGCCGCCAAGGCCGGCAGCTTGCTGATGAGCAGGGACGGCAGGTAGGCAAACACCTCGCTGCCGGTGGCCGCGTCGAACACATGCAGCATGCCGTCGTTGCCGCCCACATACAGCCGCCGCGGGCCGCTGCTGTGGCGCCAGTACAGCAAGCTCGAATGCATGATGTCGCCTTGCACCGAGTTGCGTATGCGCAGCTTGGTGCCCGAGGGCGATTCGTTGCTGCGGTCGCCGCGCACGTAGTTCGCCAGGTTGGCGCCGACCGTGGCGCCGCCCAGGGCGGTTTGCTGGGTGCTGTCCAGCGACGTGTAGCGAAACGCCACCGCCGTGCCGGCGCTGGTGCGCGTGACGATCTTGCGCCCGGTGTTCCAGTTCGTCGTGGCCAGGATGGTGGCCGTGTCGGCACCCGTCCAAGGGCTGGTGCCTTGGACCTCGCCGAGGGCGTTGATGTGGTTGGCCTTCACCGTCCCGGTCCACAGCCCGGACTTGTACTCGGCGCGGTAGACGATCTCGTTGCCCGACTTCAGCGAATTGGAGGTCAGGGCCGGCCGTGTCGACCACCCTGCGGGGGCGGCGTTGGGGTTGAAGCTGGCGGCCGCCTGCGCCGACGGCACACCGGCCAGCACACAGCCGGCCAGACCAACGGCCAAGGCCAGGCGGCGCAGGCCATGCGGGAAAACGCAAGCTAGTTTAGACAGCGGCATAGCACTCACCTGTTCGATGACGGTAGACGGACTGAAGGATCACTTCGGTGGCCGCGGTGGCGCCGCGGGCACGGGCGGTGATGAGGAACAAGGCCAAGCAGGGGCGTCCGGGCTCGATCGGTTGCGCCGTGCCCTGGTACTCGACGACAAAGCGCGGCGCTGAAGCTGCGCCGGCCAGCGCGGCCGCGCCGGTGGCCGCGCCGTACGCCCAGGTCATGGCGCCGGCCCACTGCACCTCGGTGAAGCCGGCCCAGACCGTCGCGCCGGGCACCGAACTGCACAGGCCGCTGGCGCAAGCGGCCGTGAACTGGCCGGGCCGCAGCGGCGTGAACGGGCCGTCGGTGTCGCTGGCGATGGTCTGCTCGGCGTCGCGCAGCGCGGCCTCGGCCATCTGGAAGGCCACCTGGCGGTCGCGCACCTGGCCGGCGACGCGCTCGTCGAGGTTGACGGTGCGCAGCGAGGCCACGGCCATGAGCATGGCCACCATCAGCAGCAGCATCACGGCCACCAGGGCCAAGCCGCGCGGGGGTGCGCGCAGGGCGTGGGGCAAGGGGCTGGCCGTCATGGCAACAGGTTGCGCAGCGCCACGACGCTGGAGTAGGTGCGGCGCAGTCGCCGGTCGCTGGGGGTGACGGCCGTGCCGTCAAAGCCCAGGTAGGCCTGGGGCGCGTCGGCCACGCCGTCCTCGGACGAGCGCACGCGCAGTTGCACGTTGACGCTGGCCACGCGCGCCCAGTCGGTGACGGCGGCGTTGGCGCGGTAGATGTCGGCATAGCCGTCGCCGTCGGTGTCCTCGCCAAAGGTCACCGAGATGGCCTCGATCTGCGAGACCATGGCCAGCGTCTGGTCGGTGTTGGCGGTGATGTTGCGGGTGCGGCAGCGCAGCTCGTCACCCGACAGCGACAAGGTCTGCCACAGGGTCGCCCCTTCGGCCACCGCGTTGCCCAGACAGTCGGCGGTGAAGCCGTCGCCGCTGCCCTGCAAGCGCACGGAGATCTCGCTGTTGCTGGTGGCACCGGCGACAACGCCGCCAGCGGTGAGAAAGGGTGTGGTGGCGACGGGGAACAGGTCGGCCACCGAGCGATCACGGTCGCTGCGAAAACCCGCCTTGCGCACCTCGCGTGAGATGACCTCGCTGGCGATGCGACCCGAGGCCTGCATCTCCAGCAAGCTGCGTTCGGCGCGGCTGGTCTGGCGCGAGCCGCCCACCATGTCGGCCACCCCGGTCACCAACATCAGGCCCAGGGCCAGGCCGACCAGGATCTCGACCATGGAGACACCGCGCGCCCGCCGGCAACCCCGCCGGCGCGTCACAGCCGCGCCTCGAAGGTAAAGCTCAGGGTCTGCGGCGACGTGGCGTGGTCGGTGCGCTCGCTCCACTGCACCTCCACCGTCACGTTGCTGTTGGCGGCCACGGCCACACTGCCCGTGCCGCTGGGCAGGCCTTCGGCGATGCGCTGGCGCCATTGCACCAGGTCCACATGCGCCACCGTGGTGGGCGTGGCCGGCGCTGCGGTGCCCAGGGCCAGGTTGTACTGCCCAGCCACGGCGCGCACCGGGTTGGCGCGCATGCGGTCCAGGATCTCGGTGACGTAGATCGACGCTGCTGCGCGCGCATTGGACTGGCCGGTGTACTTCAGCGATGCCGTCTTCAGCGCCACCATGCCCAGCATGCCGACCGAGAGCAACAGCATGGCCACCAGCACCTCCATCAGGGTGGTGCCGCGGGCAGAACGGTGGGCCGGGCTCATGTGCAGGTCTCTGCCGCCGTCACGGCATGCCCGGCTGCGGTGACGGTGACGCGCCGCGCATACGGTGCCTGGCAGACCAGCAAGCTGCCGGCGGCAGCCCCACTGGCGGTGCGCAACAGGCCTTGCGGGGTGTGCGCGATCCAGCTGCCCAGGTTGCCGCCGGTGGTGACGCTGCTGCCGCTGAGCGTGTCACCGATGCGCAGCACCGCGTCGCTGCCGTCCAGCGTGCCGGCCACGTTGCCGGCCACCTGCACGTTGTCGACAAAAATCAGCCAGCCGCTGGCCCAGGCCGCGGCGGCCGAGCAAGTGGGCGTGGCGGCGCGTGGGTCGGTGCTGCTGCAGAGGGTGACCCGCACGCCGCGGCGCAGCGACTCGCTTCGTGCATAGGCCAGTGCGCTCTGGATGTCAGCACCCTGCGTGACGACCCGCGTGCTGCGGCCCCACTGCGTGAACTGCGGCGCTGACAGGGCCAGCACCACGGCCATCATGGCCAGGCCCACCATGAGCTCGATCAGCGTCAGGCCACGGCGCACAGGGTGGCGCATGTTGGCGAAGGGGGTCAGGCCAAGCAGGGGGGTCACAGTGGTCACCGGGTGCTGTCGTCCCGGGGGAATCGGCGCCGCGACGGCGAACTGAAGCGCTCGGCCGGCCGCCGCCGCCACTGAAGTGCCCGATTCGAGAACCAGTTCACGGCCGCGGTGGCCGGCCGCAGCGGCTCAGGTATCGAAGGCGCCGCGCAGCCACTCGACCCGGCCGCCATCGATAGCCACAACATCGAAGCGGCAGGCGGGCAGCCCAGGCAGGGTCAACAAAAAATGCTGCGCGGCGTAGACCAGGGCGCGCTGCTTGGCCGCGCCGACCGTGGCCGCAGCGCCGCCGTGGCGGGCATTGCCGCGGGCGCGCACTTCGCAGAACACGAGCGTGCCGTCGCTGTCACGCAGGATCAGATCGATCTCGCCAGCGCGCGCGCCCGGGCCGCGGGCGACCCGATAATTGCGCCGGACCAAGGTCAGGCCGCGCTGCTGCAGCCAGGCCAGCGCCAGGTCCTCGGCGGCGGCGCCGGTGCTGGCGCTGCAAGCCGCGCTCCTTGAAGCCCCCGCTCCCGCCCTTGCCTTGCCTATGCCCCTGAGTGTGACCACCGACCCCTCCCTGATCCGACGCGCTGCGCTCGAGGCCACCGGCCACCAGCGGCATGCGCCCGGCACACTCTACGTGGTGGCCACGCCCATCGGCAACCTGGCCGACCTGAGCCTTCGCGCCGTGCATGTGCTGGGCCTCGTGCAGGCCGTGGCCTGCGAAGACACGCGTGTGGCCGCCACGCTGCTGCGCCACCTGGGCCTGCAGCCACCGCTGCTGGCCCTGCATGCCCACAACGAACAAGAAGCCGCCATGCGGGTGCTGGCGCGGCTGGCGGGTGGCGAGTCGGTGGCGTATGTCAGTGACGCTGGCACGCCGGCGGTGTCCGACCCCGGCGCGGCCCTGGTCGCACAGGCCGCTGCGGCCGGCCACACCGTGGTACCCGTGCCCGGCGCCAGCAGCGCGTTGGCGGCACTCAGCGTGGCCGGCGACGTGGGCAGCGGCGGCTTTCACTTCGTCGGCTTTCTGCCGGCCAAGGGCAACGAACGGCAGACGGCGCTGGCGGCAGCGCTGTCCTCAGCGGCCACCCAGGTGCTGTTCGAAGCCCCGCACCGCATCGCCGCCCTGGCCGCGGAGCTGGCCGCCGCCACGCCCACGCGCCGCGTTACCTTGTGCCGGGAACTGACCAAGCAGTTCGAAACCGTGGTCACGCAGACCGCCGCCACCCTGCCCGCCTGGCTGGCCGCCGACGACAACCGCCGGCGCGGCGAGTTTGCGCTGGTTCTGCATGCGCAGGCCCTGCCCGACGAGCCCGGCCTGCCGGCAGCGACGCTGCACACGCTGAGGGTGCTGCTGCGCGATCTGCCCCTGAAGCAGGCCGTGGCCCTGGCTGCCGAGATCACAGGCAGCCCGCGCAACGCCCTGTACGGACGCGCGCTGGCCGAGCGAGGCGCGGGGGCTGCGTAGCTGCGGGAGTGATTGCGGCGACCCGGCTCCTACAATCGACCGATGATCACCCGCGAACCCACTCTCGAGCGTCTGGCCATTGCACAGGGTCTGATGCTCGACCCCTTCGGTATCGCCGAAGCCGATCTGGCGCGCGCGCTGGCCACCATCCGCGAACACCGCGTTGACGACGCCGACCTGTACTTCCAGACCACCCGCCACGAGGGCTGGAGCCTGGAAGAAGGCATCGTCAAGAGCGGCTCGTTCAGCATCGACCAAGGCGTCGGCGTGCGCGCCGTGGCCGGCGAGAAGACGGCGTTTGCCTACAGCGACGATCTCAGCGTGGCGTCACTGATGGACGCGGCGCGCACCGTGCGCACCATCGCCGCGGCCGGTCAAAACCGGCGCGTCAAGCTGTCCGCCAAGCCACGCCTGGCCGGCATGCGCGTTCTCTACGCGCCCACCGACCCCATCGCCACGCTGGACAGCACGCAAAAGGTCGCCCTGCTCGAGAAGGCCGAAAAACTGGCGCGCTCCAAGGACCCGCGCGTGGTGCAGGTCATGGCCAGCCTGGGCGCCGAGTACGACGTGGTGCTGGTGGCCCGCGCCGACGGCACGCGTGCCGCCGACGTGCGGCCGCTGGTGCGCCTGAACGTGACCGTGATCGCCGAGCAGACGGTCGCCGGCGTGGTCCGCCGCGAGGTCGGCAGCGGCGGCGGCGGCGGCCGCTTTGGCCTGGGCTACTTTGACGACAAGGTGATCGAAGGCTATGTGTCCGACGCCGTGCGCGCCGCGCTCACCAACCTGGAAAGCCGCGCTGTGGCCGCTGGCGACATGACCGTCGTCCTCGGCCCCGGCTGGCCCGGCGTGCTGCTGCACGAGGCCGTGGGCCATGGGCTGGAAGGTGACTTCAACCGCAAGGGCTCGTCCACTTTCGCCGGCCGCATCGGCCAGCGCGTGGCCGCCAAGGGCGTGACGGTGCTGGACGACGGCACCCTGCCCGACCGCCGCGGCAGCCTGAACGTCGACGACGAAGGCCACGCCACCCAGCGCAACGTGCTCATCGAGGACGGCATCTTGAAGGGCTACATCCAGGACAGCATGAATGCGCGCCTGATGGGCGTTAAACCCACCGGCAACGGCCGCCGCGAAAGCTACGCCCACCTGCCCATGCCGCGCATGACCAACACCTACATGCTGGCCGGCACGCGCACCAAGGAAGAGATCATCGCCAGCATCAAGCGCGGCCTGTACGCCACCAACTTCGGCGGTGGGCAGGTCGACATCACCAGCGGCAAGTTCGTGTTCTCGGCCAGCGAGGCCTTCTGGGTCGAGAACGGCAAGGTGCTGTACCCGGTGAAGGGCGCTACGCTCATCGGCAACGGCCCCGACGCCATGAACCGCGTCAGCATGATCGGCAACGACCTGGCCCTGGACCCCGGCGTGGGCGTGTGCGGCAAGGAAGGCCAGAGCGTGCCTGTGGGCGTGGGCCAGCCCACGCTGCGCATCGAGCGGCTGACCGTCGGCGGCACCGCCTGAGGCGCACCGTGACGCCCACGTGCCAGGGCGATTCAAGCCGTGGCGTCACCCACCGCGTCACCCACCGCGTCATCGTCGCCCAGCAGCCCCAGCGCGCTCAGTGGCGAGGCATGGCGGCGGCCCTTGCGTGAATAGAGCTTGCTGCGCGCCTCCGCCGGCAGGTCGGTGAGGTTGATCAGCTTGCGTGCGATGAGCACGTCGATCAGGTCTTCCAGCACACGGATGAAATCGGCGTCGAGCTGACCGAAGCCGGCTTGCGCGTCGCCGCCCAAGAAGGCCTGCACGGCGGGGTCGTCGCCAGGCAGGAACTCGCGCGCCGCGTGCTCGGCCGCGTTGTGCAAACTGGTGATGACGCCGTGGGCGTCGCGGGCGACAAAGGGCATGGTCGCGCCACTTTAGGCCGGCTGCGGTACGGCAAACGCCCGAGAAGCGGGGTCTGGGCCGCGCATCTCCCGGCGCCGCGCCGTGCGCTCAAAGCGCCGGTTTGCAAGTCGCGGTACAACAGCGCCTTCGTGCAATCGACAGAAGGACAGTCATGAGATCCACCCCGCGTTTGACCGCCGCCGACTTCGACCCCGAAGCGCTGGCACTGTTTGACCAGTACGTGCACGGCGGCATCGACCGGCGGGGCTTCCTGGACCGCGCGGGCCAAGTCGCCGCGGCCAGCGGTACCACGGCCGCAGCCTTGCTGGCTGCGCTGAGCCCGGACTTCGCCATGGCGCAAAAGGTGTCGCCCACCGATGCCCGCATCAAGACCGAATCGGTCGAGATCGCGTCGCCCGCGGGCTACGGCAAGGCGCGCGCCTACGTGGCCCGCCCGGCGCAAGCCAGCGGCCCGCTGCCTGTTGTGCTGGTGGCCCACGAAAACCGTGGCCTGAACCCGCACATCGAAGACATCGCGCGCCGCCTGGCGTTGGACAACTTCATCGCCGTGGCGCCCGACGCGCTGTTCCCCTTGGGCGGCTACCCCGGCACCGAAGACGCCGCGCGCGAGCTGTTTGGCAAGCTCGACCAGGCCAAGACCCGCGAGGACTTCGTCGCTGCGGCGGGCTACGCACGCACCATCGCGGGCGGCAACGGCCGCCTGGGCGCGGTCGGCTTTTGCTGGGGCGGCGGCACCGTCAACATGCTGGCCGCACGGGTGCCTGAACTGCTGGCCGGCGCGCCCTTCTACGGCCCCGGTGTGCCCGCCGACCAGGCCACCAAGATCAAGGCCGAGCTGATGCTGGTGTTTGCGGACAAAGACCCGCGCATCAACGACGGCTGGCCGCCCTACGAGGCCGCACTCAAGGCCGCCGGCGTGCGCTTCGAGGCCTTCAAGTACCCCGGCACCGAACACGGCTTCAACAATGACACCACCCCGCGCTTCGACGAAGCCGCCGCCAAGCTGGCCTGGGGGCGAACGCTGGAGTTCTTCAACCGCAAGTTGCGGGCTTGAGGGTGCGACCAGGGCGGAGTGCTCAAGATTGACCGTGGTGCGAGTGGCCCAAATGTAGTATTGTAGGCACCTTCATGCCTACCCGAGGGTGCCGACATGACCATCACCACGATCTCCAGCCGGGACTTCAACCAGGATGTCAGCCAGGCCAAACGCGCCGCCGAGGCCGGGCCGGTGGTCATCACCGATCGCGGCCGTCCAGCCTTTGTGCTGCTGCGGCACGAGGCCTACCGTCGCCTGATCGGTGAAGGGCAGAGCATCCGGCAGCTACTGGACCAGCCGGGCGCCGAGGAGATCGAGTTCGAGCCGCCGCGCTTCGGGACGAGCTTGTTCAGGGCACCCGACCTGGCCTGATGTACCTGATCGACACCAACGTCCTGTCGGAGTTGAGGCGACGCGAGCGGACCCACCCCAAGGTGGCGACCTGGGCCGACTCGGTCCCGGCGAGCGACCTCTACCTGTCGGTCATCACGATCCTGGAGATCGAGGCGGGGACCTTGCTGCTGTCGCGGCGGGACGCTGCCCAGGGGGCGGTCCTGCGAGCGTGGATCAACGACAAGGTGCTACCGGCCTTTGCCGGGCGCATTCTCGACATCGACACCAAGGTGGCCCAGCGTTGCGCCAGTCTCCATGTGCCGGACCCGCGCGCCGAGCGTGATGCGTTGATCGCAGCCACGGCGCTGGTTCACCGCATGCGTGTGGTGACACGCAACGCGGGTGACTTCCTGCCCATGGGGGTCGACCTGCTGAATCCTTGGAACTGAAGAACGGATGGGGTCAGGTCTTGTCTTTTGCCACCCCGTGCCCTGTGATCGATCACTCGACCACCGCCCGACCCCGATGGCCCGCCCCCTGCGCCTGGAGTTCCCCGGCGCCTTCCACCTCGTCACTTCCCGTGGCGACCGGCGCGAGGCGATCTACCCTGACGAAGCCGACCGTTTGGCGCACCTGCAGGCCATCGGCGCGACGATCGACCGCTTTGAGGCCAAGATGCCGGCGTATTGCAGGGTGGGCAACCACCACCATCGCATCGCCCATACGCCCCACGATGTTGTCGCTGGCGCGGGAGATCGGGCTGTCGGTGTCGCGGGTAAGTCGGATGCTTGCTGGGGCAGAAAGGATCGCCGAGGAGGCAAAAGGCAAGACCTGACCCCAGGCTCGTGACCCCAGGCTCGGACCGGCGAGCATCGGTGCGGCGGTGCCCCGCCGCCGCCTGGGGTCAGGCGATGCTGTGTTCGAGCCGGTGCGTGGCGCCGTCAAACTGCGCCAGCGCTTCGCACAGCCAGGGCAGCAGCGGCTTCAGGCGGTCCTGCAGCGTGTGGGGCGGGTTGGCGATGAACAGGCTGCTGCCCATCAGCCCGTAGCCACGCTCTCCCGCTTGCGCCACGGTCAGCCGCGCCAGCAGCCAGCCCTTCTTGCCCAGCGATTCGGCGGCGTTCTTCAGCCGCTGCGGCAACTGCGTGGCTTCCAGCAGTTGCAGCTGAGGCAGCCAGATCAACACCACGCAGTCGGGAAACTGGGTCAGCGCCTCGCGCAAGGCGGTGAGGGTGCGGGTGTAGTCGGTCTTGAGCTCATAACTGGGGTCGATCAGCACCACGCCGCGGCGTGTGGGCGGCGGCAACTGGGCCTTCAGGCGCGCAAAGCCGTCGTCGAGCTTGACCTCCACGCCGGCTGCGCCTTCCATATAGGACGCCAGAATCTTGTGATCGGTGGGGTGCATCTCGAACAGCCGCAGCGTGTCCTGCGGCCGCATCATGGCCTGGGCGATGGTCGGCGAGCCGGGGTACTGGGTGAGCTTGGTGCTGGCCTTGTCGCCCCCGTTGAAGCTGCGCACCAGGGCCACGTACTGCGCCACGTCGGGCGGCAGGTCGCGGCGTGTCCACAGGCTGGCTATGCCTTGCTCGAACTCGCCGCGCTTGGCCGCGTACTCGCCCAGCAGCGAATACCCGCCGGCGCCGGCATGGGTGTCTATGCAGCGCCAGCCCTTCTCTTTGAGGTTCATGTGCTCCAGCACGAGCATGAGCACGATGTGCTTGAGCACGTCGGCATGGTTGCCGGCATGGAAGGCGTGGCGGTAAGCGAGCATGCCTCGACTGTGCCACGGGCCAGGCGGACCCTGGTGCCAACGCGAAGGCCACAGCGAAGTCTGCTTGCCGCCGCCTCGGGGTGCTGGCCCGGCCGATAACGAGCACTACGCCATAACAGGGGCGCTGCGCCCCCTGCGACCACGTGGTTACAACACGATTACAGGTGCCGCACAATGGCCCCCCGCCCAGGCGTCGGCGCCGGCGCGAGACCGGCGCCAGCGCCTGGGTGCCAGGCTGCGAAAGTTGCGGTATTGGGCCAACCCCCGGTGGCATGGGGTTGGC
>JANOLY010000370.1:0-12049 GCA_031420055.1 Burkholderiales bacterium
GATCAGCAGCACCGTCGGCTGGCCCTGGGCGTTGTTGGCGCGGTGGAAGGCGGCATGCACCTTCTGCGCGTCGTGGCCGCCGCGGCGCAGGTTCCAGATGTCGTCGTCGCTCATCTTGGACACCATCTCCAAGGTGCGCGGGTCGCGACCGAAAAAGTGCTTGCGAACGAACGCGCCGTCGTTGGCCTTGAAGGCCTGGTAGTCGCCGTCCAGCGTGTCCATCATGATCTTGCGCAGGGCACCGTCCTTGTCGCGCGCCAGCAGCGGGTCCCAGTTGCTGCCCCAGATCAGCTTGATGACGTTCCAGCCCGAGCCGCGGAATTCACCCTCCAGCTCCTGGATGATCTTGCCGTTGCCGCGTACCGGGCCGTCCAGGCGCTGCAGGTTGCAGTTGACGACGAAGATCAGGTTGTCGAGCTTTTCGCGCGCGGCCAGTCCGATGGCGCCCAGGCTTTCGGGCTCGTCCATTTCGCCGTCGCCGCAGAACACCCAGACCTTGCGCTTGGACGTGTCGGCAATGCCGCGCGCATGCAGGTACTTCAAGAAGCGCGCCTGGTAGATCGCCATCAACGGCCCCAGACCCATGCTGACGGTGGGGAACTGCCAGAACTCCGGCATCAGCTTGGGGTGCGGGTAGCTCGACAAGCCCTTGCCACCGCCTTCTTGGCGGAAGTTGAGCAGTTGCTCTTCGGTCAGCCGCCCTTCCATGAAGGCCCGTGCGTAGATGCCCGGCGCGCTGTGGCCCTGGATGTAGAGGCAGTCGCCGCCATGCTCATTTCCAACTTCCGCACTTTCGGCATGCCAGAAGTGGTTGAAGCCGGCAGCAAACATGTGCGCCAGCGATGCGAAAGAACTGATGTGGCCGCCCAGGTCGCCGCCATCGGCCGGGTTCAGCCGGTTGGCCTTGACGACCATGGCCATGGCGTTCCAGCGCATGTAGGCGCGCAAGCGGCCTTCAAGTTCCAGGTTGCCGGGGCTGCGCTCTTCCTGCCCCGGGTCGATGGTGTTCACGTAGCCGGTGTTGGCCGAGAACGGCAGGTCGATGCTGTTTTGCCGCGCGTGTTCGAGCAGGTGCTCGATCAGGAAGTGCGCACGCTGTGGGCCCTCTTGTGCGATGACCGCGGACAGCGCGTCCAGCCACTCCCGGGTTTCCTGGGCGTCGGTGTCGTTGGCGGCGCTGCCGCGGAATGACTCGGGCATGGCGGACATGGCTGGTCTCCTTCAGAGGGTGCTGGTTCTGGATTTGGCGCGGAGTGTCCCACAAGACGCAGGCGTTCCAAATAGCGGCTTGGTATTCCGTGATATGAAACGTCATGCGCAGCGCCCAGCCCAGCTGCACTTGGATAATCCACCGATGACCCTGCCCCGCAAGCCACCCGCTCCGACGGCGCCGCCACAGGCCGCTGCGCGAAAGCTGTTTGGCCAGTGGTGGCGCAAACAGTCGCCGGCGCGGCAGGACCGTTTCGCCACATTGGGGCCGTTGTTGTCGGTGCTGCTGTTCCTGGCGGCGATCATTTCTGCCTTCTGGTACTTGCGCAATGAGGAAATCGAGCGTGAGACCGAGTCGGTCAAGCGTGATACCGAACTCACCCAGCAGCAGATCGGCCTGCGCCTGATCCAGAACCAGGAGACGCTCAACCGCATGGCACGCGACCTGATCGCGGCGCGCGAGACGGATTCCCGCGCCTTTGGCGCCCAGGCCGCCGCGTTCACCCGTGAGCGACCCGAGATCACCCACCTGAGCTGGGTCGACGCCCATCGCACGCCACTGGCCAGCCACTGGGCGCAGGTCTACAACGTCACCGCCGCAGGTGGCGCGCCCACCCCAGCCCTGCCCAAAGACGGCCAGGCCAGTGAGCCTGAAAGCACCTTTGTCGCGGCCCGCCAGACGCGCACGCCGGCCTACTCCCGCGCGTTCGCCGACAGCGCCGGCACACCGGTGTTTCAGCTCCATATCCCGCTCATCGAGCGCGGCGCCTTCTCGGGCACGCTCATCGCCGAGTACTCGGTCGAGGCCCTGGTGCGCCACTTCGTTCCGGCTGACGTGGCACAGCGCCACGTGATATCGGTGCTCGACGAGCGCCAGGCGGTGCTGTCGTCCACCGTCACGCCACTGCCCGGACACCAAGGCGTGCGTGCACCCATCGTCAGCGACGCCCCGCTCACGCCGGCCCTCAACGGCCTGCTGCTGCGTGGTCAGGGCTGGCGCACCTCCATCGGCCTGATCAGCAACACCCTGTTCTGGATGGTGGTCGCCCTGTCGGTACTGACGGTGTGGATGCTGCTGGGCACTTGGCGCCACGTGCGCCGGCGCGCGCAGATCCAGGGCGCCCTGGTGCAGGAGACCAACTTCCGCCGCGCCATGGAGAACTCCATGCCCACCGGCATGCGTGCCATGGACTTGGAGGGGCGCATCAGCTACGTCAACGCCGCCTTCTGCCAGATGACGGGCTTTGCCACGGCTGAGCTCGTCGGCCGCCTGCCGCCCTACCCCTACTGGCCGCCCGACCGCGTCGAAGAGAACAGCCGGCTGCTGCAGCAGGAACTGCAGGGGCGCAGCCCCAGCGGCGGCATCGAGGTGCGGGTCATGCGCAAGGACAGCACCCAGTTCGATGCCCGCATGTATGTGTCCCCCTTGATCGACCCCAAGGGCCAGCAGACCGGCTGGATGACCAGCATGACCAACATCACCGAGGCCAAGCGCATACGCGACCAGCTCTCGGCCAGCCATGAACGCTTCACCACCGTGCTGGAAGGGCTGGATGCGTCGGTTTCGGTGCTGTCGGTGCAGCAGGGCGAGTTGCTGTTCGTCAACCGCAGTTACCGACTGTGGTTCGGCGCCGATGCCAAGGGCCACCAGTTGCTGGCCGGCGGCGTGGCCGGTGCACCGTTCAGGACCGAGCGCGACGACGAAGTCGACCCCTTGTCAGGTTTGCCCACGGAAGAGCTGACCGAAGCCGGCATCCACCCCCGCGAGGCGTTTGTCGATGCCCTGCAGAAGTGGTTCGACGTGCGCTCGCGCTACCTGCAGTGGACCGACGGCCGGCTGGCGCAGATGATCATCGCCACCGACATCACCGCCCGGCTGCGCGCCGAGGAGCAGGCGGCCGCACAGGCCGAAAAAGCCCAGGTCACCAGCCGCTTGGTGACCATGGGCGAGATGGCCTCGTCGGTGGCGCATGAGCTGAACCAGCCGCTCACGGCCATCACCAACTATTGCAACGGCATGGTGTCGCGGGTGGTTGCCGACTCGATCAACCGCGACGACCTGGTGGCCGCGTTGCAGAAGACCGCGCGCCAGGCCGAGCGTGCCGGGCTGATCATCCGGCGCATCCGCGCTTTCGTGAAGCGCAGCGAGCCGCAACGCCAGCCGGCGCAGGCGCGCCAGATCATCGACGACGCGGTAGAGCTCGCCGGCATCGAGTTGCGCCGGCGCAATGTCGCCATCCACACCTACGTGGCACAGCGGCTGCCGCTCATCATGGTCGACCCGATCTTGATCGAGCAGGTGGTGCTCAACCTGCTGAAAAACGCTGCCGAGGCCATAGACACCGCGCAGTTGCCCACGCCGCGGCGCCACATCGAACTTCGCGTGGTGCCGCGCCACATGCCCGACGAAGGCGGTGTCATCGAGTTCAGCGTCACCGACATGGGCCCGGGCATGAAGGACGAAGTCATTGCGCGCCTGTACGAAGCCTTCTTCTCAACCAAGGCCGAAGGGTTGGGCATAGGCCTGAGCCTGTGCCGCTCCATTGTCGAGAGCCACCGCGGCCGGATGCGCGCACAGAACCTCTACAATGGCGCGGCTGTTGTCGGCTGCCGATTTTCGTTCACCTTGCCGGTTGAGCCGGCACCCCGCAGCGACACCTCGCCGGCCCCTCTAGAGGCCGATCAACCCTTGAATCCCACGGCGGTTTCTGAATGAGTTTGATCCCCAAAAAAGGCACCGTGTATGTCGTCGACGACGACGAGGCGGTGCGCGACTCGTTGCAGTGGTTGCTGGAAGGCAAGGACTACCGGGTGAAGTGTTTTGACTCCGCCGAATCCTTCCTGTCGCGCTTTGACCCGCGTGAGGTGGCCTGCCTGATTGCCGACATCCGCATGGACGGCATGAGCGGCCTGGAACTGCAAGACCGCCTGCGTGAACGCAAGAGCCCCCTGCCCATCGTCTTCATCACCGGCCACGGCGACGTGCCGATGGCCGTGACGACGATGAAGAAGGGCGCGATGGACTTCATCGAAAAGCCGTTCAAGGAAGAAGAACTGCTCGGCCTGGTCGAGCGCATGCTCGAGCAGGCGCGCTCGGCGTTCAGCCAGCACCAGGAACAGGCCAGCCGCGACGCGCTGCTGTCACGCCTGACCACGCGCGAAGCCCAGGTGCTCGAACGCATCGTCGCTGGGCGGCTGAACAAGCAGATCGCCGACGACCTGGGCATCAGTATCAAGACGGTGGAGGCGCACCGCGCCAACATCATGGAAAAGCTCAACGCCAACACCGTGGCCGACCTGTTGAAGATCGCCCTGGGGGCGCAGAGCAAGACCTGAGCCCAGAGCACGCACCACCGAGGCCGCATCGCAGCGGCCTCTTTCATTTGCGCCGCAACCCATGACCGCACAACTCATCGACGGCCTGGCGCTGTCGCAGCAGATTCGCAGCCAGATCGGCCAGCAAGCCGCCGCACTCACCGCCGCCGGCCGCCGCCCGGGCCTGGCGGTGGTGCTGGTGGGCGACGACCCGGCCAGCGCCGTGTACGTGCGCAACAAGGTCAAGGCCTGTGCCGAACACGGCCTGCACAGCGTGATGGAGAAGTACGAGGCCACGCTGAGCCAGGCCCAGTTGCTGGCCCGCATCGCAGCCTTGAACGCCGACCCCGCCCTCCACGGCATCCTGGTGCAGATGCCGCTGCCGGCGCACATCGACCCACAAGCGGTGATTGCGGCCATCGCCACGCACAAGGACGTGGACGGCTTTTCGGTGCATTCCGCCGGCGCGCTGATGACCGGCCTGCCCGGCCTGCGCCCGGCCACGCCCTATGGCTGCATGAAGCTGATTGAAAGCACCGGGCAGCCGCTGCGTGGCAAGCACGCCGTGGTCATCGGCCGCAGCAACACCGTGGGCAAGCCCATGGCGTTGCTGCTGCTGCAAGCACACGCCACCGTCACCGTGTGCCACAGCGCCAGCGCCGACATCGCGCACCACACCCGCCAGGCCGATGTGGTGGTGGTGGCCGTGGGCCGGCGCAACACGCTCACCGCGCCCATGGTCAAACCCGGCGCCATCGTCATCGACGTCGGCATGAACCGCAACGAGCACGGCAAGCTCTGCGGTGATGTCGACTTTGCCGCCGTGCGCGAAGTGGCCGGCTGGATCACACCCGTGCCCGGGGGTGTCGGGCCCATGACCATCACCATGCTGCTGGCCAACACCTTGCAAGCCGCCCAGGCCGGTGCGTAACGCTGGCGTTGAAGCTCAGGCTTGAGCGCGCCGCCCAGGTGGGATAGATTCGGCTCTCCCGCCAAGTCAGGCGGCCCATCACCGATGCGAGCGCCCGAAATGCACGTCACACCCCGAACGGCCCGGCTGCAGCCCGCCCCATTGGCGGGCGTGGTGCTGGCCCTGAGCTTGGGATTTGCGGCGCCGCCAGCCCAGGCGCTGTACAAGGTGGTGCAGCCCGATGGCAGCGTCACCTACACCGACCGGCCGCCCGTGGCGACCACGGCGCGCATCACGTCCATGGGCCGGGGCAGCACGCCCACCGGGCAAGTTGACGTGGCCTTGCCGATCGACCTGCGCCAGGCCGCGCAGCGCTACCCGGTGGTGCTGTACACCTCGTCTGACTGCACACCTTGCGACAACGGCCGCAAACTGCTGGTGCAACGCGGCGTGCCCTATACCGAGCGGCGCATCGTCAATGAAGAAGATGCCCTGGTGCTTGAGCGCCTGTCAGGCGGGCGCACCGTGCCGTCGCTGACCATAGGTGCGCAGCCGGTGCGTGGCCTGTCCGAGACCGACTGGACGGCGTATCTCGACGCCGCGGGCTACCCACGCGAATCGCGCCTGCCGCGCGGCTGGCTGGCGGCGCCGGCTTCACCCTTGGCCGAACGCGTGCCGGTGCCGACGTTGCCGACCCGTCCGCAGCCTCCGGCCGACACCAGCGCCATCGAGCCCGTCAGCCCGGGCGGCGTGCGCTTTTAGCGCCAGGCACTGCGCCGGGCCAGCCACGAGCCCGCGCCCACCACGCCGCCCACCGCCCAGAACAGCACGGCCGCACCGGCCACGGTGCCGGCAGCACCAAAGACCAGGGGCATGACCGTGCTGGTGGCGTTGATGGCCATGGAACGAAACGCCAGTGCCTCGCCATGGCGGCCGTCGGGCGTGATGTCGTGCAGCGTGCTCATGATCATGGGCTGCACGCAGCCCAGTGCCAGCCCCAGCAAGACCGAACACGCGGCCATCTGCCAGGCCTGTGCGGCCAGCGGGTACAGCCCGAACACGGCGGCCGCGCCCAGCATGGCCGCCACCAGCGCCGGGGCGGGCCGCAGGCGGTGGGCCATGAAGGGGATCAGCACACGCACGGCGCTGACGGTGAGCGTGAAGGTGCCCAGGATCAGACCGATGGTGGCCGCGGCAAAACCCATTTCGTGGCCCAGGATGGGCACGGCAAAACCGTGCACATCCCAACACATCGACAGCAACCAGTTGATGACCAGTAAACGCTTCATGCCCGGCGCGGCCAACAAGTCCCAGGCTGTGCGGTCCGGCGCCGCAACCCGTATTGGCCGCGCCACGACAGGCACCAGGCGAGCCGCCAGCAGCGTAGCCAGGGGCAGGCAGCTGAGCATCACGTAGGCCGCGGTAAAGCCCTGGGCGTCGATCAGGAAGCCGGCCGACACGGGGCCCACCACATTGGCAAACGACGGCGCAATGCCCAGCCAGCTGAACACGCGCACCCGCTCGGTGGTGGTGGCCGCGGCCAGGCCGGCGGTGTGCTGGGTCACGATCATGCCCATGTTGGCGCCGGTGCCCGTCAGTGCCGCAGCGGCGCACAGCAGCGCAAAGTGCACCCAGCCGTCGACCACCGACGACACCAACGCCAGCAACATGCCGCCCCCCACCAACACAGCCGCCAGGCGCACCGGCCGGTGGTAGCCCAAACGGTCGGCCAGGCGGCCGGAGTGCAGTGCCATCAGCACGGGAGCGGCCGCAAACAGCGCCAGCAGCAGGCCGACGGCCCAGGGGCTGTAGCCCTCACGCAGGGCCTGCAGCGTGGCCGCCATGCGCAGACCCGCCATGGCCGAGTGCAGGCCCAGCTGCGCCACGATCAAGGCCAGCAACACCTGGCCCGCCGGCCGCTGCAACGCGGGGCCGGCGTCAGGCATCCGCGACTTCGTCCTCTTCGCCCGCCGCCAGCCCGGGCAGCAACTGCGCCACACGCGGCTCGGGCATGGCTTCGACCGACTTCAGCCGGCGCGTCATCACATTGGTGCGCGTCTGTGCGGCATCGATGGTGTCGCTGGCCTCCATCAGCTTCTTCTTGGTCTTGGCCAGCACGTCGCCGAACTTGCCGAACTCGGTTTTCACCGCGCCCAGCACCTCCCAGACCTCGGCCGAGCGCTTTTCGAGCGCCAGCGTGCGAAAGCCCATTTGCAGGCTGGTCAGCGTGGCCAGCAGCGTGGTGGGCCCCGTCAGCATCACCTTGAACTCGCGCTGCAGCGCCTCCATCAGCCCCGGCCGGCGCAGCGCCTCGGCGTACAAGCCCTCGGTGGGCACGAAGAGGATGGCGAAGTCGGTGGTGTGCGGTGGTGCGACGTACTTGTCGCGGATGCTCTTGGCCTCCAGCCGCAAGCGCGTCTCGATGGCCTTGGCTGCGGCTTCCACCGCCGCGGGGTCGGCGCGTTCCTGGGCTTCAAGCAGCCGCTCGTAGTCTTCACGCGGGAACTTGGCATCGATGGGCAGCCACAGCGGCGCCGCGCCGATGTCGTCGTCGCGCCGCTGCCCGGGCAGGCGGATGGCGAACTCCACCCGCTCGGTGCTGCCCGGCACGGTGGCCACGTTGACGGCGTACTGCTCGGTGGTGAACACCTGTTCCAGCAGCCCGGCCAACTGCACCTCGCCAAAGATGCCGCGGGTCTTGACGTTGCTCAGCACCCGCTGCAGCGAGCCCACGTCGCGCGCCAGGCCTTGCATTTCGCCCAGGCCCTTGTGCACCTGCTCCAGCCGCTCGGCCACCTGCTTGAAGCTCTCGCCCAGGCGCTGCTCCAGCGTGGCGTGCAGCTTTTCGTCCACCGTGGCGCGCATTTGCTCGAGCTTCTTCTCGTTGCCCTCTTGAAGCGCCAGCAGGCGGGCCTCGACGGCCTGGCGCATCTCGCCCTGGCGGCGTTCGTTGGACTCGGACAGCAGGCGCAACTGCTCAGAGATGGCGTCGCCAAAGCGGCGCAAGGCCGCGTCTTGCGATTCGCGCGAGGCCTGCGACTGCGCGGCCGCCGCCTGGGTGCTCTGCACCAGCGCGTCGCCCACCGCCTGCTGTGTGGCGGCCAGCTGCACACGAAAGGCGTCGATCTGCTCGTTCTGCGTGCGCGCCACGTCGCCGCTTTGCGCCAGCAGCATTTGCTGAAAGGTGCCCAGGTCGCTGCGTGTGCCCTGCCCCTGGCGGCCCAGCTCGTCGCGCAGCTCACGCTCCAGCCGTTCGATCTGTGCCGCCCCGCGTTCTGCGCTGTGCCGCGCGGCACTGTCGTCGGGGCGGCGCAGGGCCATCCACAACACCAGTATCAAGTTCAATGCCAGCAGCAGCAGCGCGGCGTAAGTCGTCCATTCAGGCATCGGGTGGATTGTGCCGACAAACCCAACCCGGGCCGGCCGGCCCGGGCCTGCAACTGGCGCTGGTGCGACAGCGATGCGGGCCCTTGCGCGGGCGGTGGTGCAGGCCCGCCGTTCAGCGTGTACCCGACTGGACCTGCGCACCGCTTGTCCACGAAGATGCAGGCATGGATCTGTTTCAGACCTTGGCCGTGGGTGTGGTGTTTGTGCTGGCCGGCGGTGTCAAGGGCGTCACCGGCATGGGGCTGCCCACGGTGGCCGTGAGTCTGCTGGGCTTGTGGATGCTGCCGGCCCAGGCCGCTGCGCTGCTGGTGGCGCCGTCGCTGGCCACCAACCTGGCGCAATGCTGGGGGCCGCACACTCGGCGGCTGGTGGCATTGCTTTGGCCGCTCTGGGTGGCCTTGTTTGCAGCCACGCTCTGGGCCCCACCGCTGGCCACAACGGGCGCGGCGATCAGCCCGCACCGGCTGCTGGGCGCCGTGCTTGTGAGCTACGGACTGTGGGGACTGTGGCGCCCGGCCTTGCCGCATTTGTCGCCGCACGCCAGTCTGCTGGGTGCGCTCGTCGGTGCCGCTACGGGCTTGATGTCGGCCGCCACGGCGGTGTTCGCAATCCCGCTGGTGCCCTATCTGCAGGCCCTGCGCTTAAACAAAGACGAGATGGTGCAGGCCCTGGGGCTGTCGTTCACCGTGGCCACGTTGGCGCTGGCGTTTCGGCTGCAAGGGTCGGGCGGTCTGGTGTTGCTGTCGGCACAGACCGCCGTGGCGCTGGCCGCGGCCTTCGTGGGCATGGGCTTGGGCTCGCTGGTGCGGGCGCGCATCAGCGGGCCGGCCTTTCAGCGCGCGCTGTTCATGGTCTTCATCGCGCTGGGTGTCGCCAACCTGCTGCGGGGCCCCTGAGCCACCCCAGGCGATGTCAACAAACGATGTCGGCGATCCTGGCCCGGCCGGTTTACACCAGGTTGTCGACCTTCGAGTTCGGACCGCAGCGCAGTCAGACCGCGGTGACGTTGAACCGGTCGCAGAGCTCATCCACCTGCCGCGCCTTGAGCTTCTCGGCGCGCAGCTTGCGAAGTCCACTGCGCTCGAAGATGGCGTAGGCATACCCCTTGTTCATCTGCCGCGACACGTACCGGATGCCGTCCCATTGCGTGCTCGAGCCGTGGATCGCGCGTGCCCAGGCCTGGCTCATCGTGTAGTCGCTCGATGCACTTATGTCGTTGTTTAGGCCCAGGGCCTTGAGCGCCGCCCCGGTCAAGTCAGCCAGCACCAGAGTCTTGCGTCGTTCGCTAGCAAACCGCACGACCGAGCGCTCGGTGAGTTCCGCGGCAGGCACCTCGTAGCGGCCAGCGACAAACCAACCGCACTCATGGATGACGCTCTCGGCAAAGGCTACGTCAATGGTGCTGGCGGTGTAGCAGGTGCCAAACGCGTCGGCACCGCCGGAACCTGGATCATCAAAACGGTACACCCCAGCCGACCAGTACGGCTCGGTGGTCGGATGCCGACTCAAGCGCAGGAGCGACGCAACTTCGATCCTGGCCGGTCGAAGCAGATCCTCGAACGAGGCGGGCTCAGGCAGGCGCAGCCGTACTTCGGGCGCCATGCGCGGCTCCGCGCTCGCGCGCCCACGCCGCGGCCAGGCGCACTACCTTGGCCAGGCCAATCCCTGCCTCCAGTGCCGCAGCGACGCTCTTTCCTGACAGGGCGCCGTGCTCGCGCAACCAGAACATCAGCTTCTCGCTGGCGCCGAGGTCACCGAGCGCGCGGCAGATGGCTGCCACGGCCTCGCGGTCCATCCCGAGGAATGCCTGCGGGTAGTACAGCCGATTGCCGACCTTCACGGCGAAAACTTCACCCCGGTCTGCGGCTGGCGCCAAGGCTTGGCGTGTGAGCCCCCAGGCTTGCGCAAGCTGCTCGCCCGGCACGACGACGCCATCCTTGACCCACAGGACACGTGCCGCCTCGCCGCGCGCGGTTGCGCCCGCCAGGCCGCCAGTGGCCTGAGCAAGCTGGTTGTCCGCGGCGGCGGACTTGGCGTGCGCCACTCGGGCTCGAACGCCTCGTGTCCTTGGCAGTTGCAGCCCTTGCTTGCTGACCGCAGTGCGCAGAGTGCCGAGGTCTTCGCTGAGGCGCCCAACGGTGGCCTCGAGCTGCGCGATGCGGCGCAGCAGGACGGGAGTGCTGAGATCGGTGCTCATAGCCGGATTCTAAGCAAATCCGGACAACCAAGCAAATGCGGCAAATGAAGACAGCCGGCAACGCCAAGATGCGACTGCCGAGGCCGTCCCCGCTCGTGTTGACCAAGGCCGCCCCGAGCCCGAGACCGGCGGGGCCAGCCTTGAACAAGTGGACTCTTGTAGATGCTATGCCGATAACTAACCTTAGCGGCATAGCGCTTCTAGAGACGTAAACTGATCTGCGTGGAAGCCGGCTTGTCTGTAACCGCAACGGCGCTCTCGCTGCCTGACGCGGCGGCGCTTGCGGCACTGCGTGCCTGGCACGAGGGGCTGCCGTCGAGAGATGCGGTGACGCGGTATCTCGGTGAAGCGCGGAAGGCCGGCCAGTCGTCGCGCGGCATCATCGGGGCGATCCGCCGTGACATCGCGGCCTTCGCCAGGTCGCGCCACCGTGATGACCTTGCAAAGCTCTTCACCGGACCTGCCCGCAAAGGCCCCGCGGCCACACGCGCTATGGCTGCCGCCATCGAGCAGCTCCGAAGCGCAGCCGTCCCGGTCCCCTTGATTGGCGACGGAGTCGACTACTGGCTTGCGCCCCGCGTCGCCGCAATGCTGCGCAAGGCCGGCATCAAGACCTTGGCCGACTTCACGCTGCGAGTACCGCGCCGCAGGCGTTGGTGGGTCGACATCGACGGCCTCGGCGTGGCCGGTGCACGCCAGATCGAAGCATTCTTCGCCGCGCATGAAGACCTGACCGACCGAGCTCGCGCGCTGCTGGTCACCCAGGCGCCATCGGATGTAGTTCCCTGGGAGTAGCCCGTCGTGCCTCATGAGGTCGACGGCACCATGGGCCTGCATCGTGCGCCGCGCGCGTCGTGCGTCCTGCGGGCGAACAACGACTACGAGGCGGTCCAGGCTTGGCTGTCGCTGCACGAAGCGCCCGCCACGCAGCGGGCCTATCGCAAGGAAGCCGAGCGGCTGATCCTGTGGGCCATCGTCGAGCGCGGCGTCGCACTGTCCTCGCTGGCCACCGAGGATGCCGTGGCGTATCG
>JANOLY010000371.1:0-5376 GCA_031420055.1 Burkholderiales bacterium
CAAGAAAGGCTGTAACGCTGGCGATGAACTCATCCCTAGACGGCATGGCGGTTACCGGCAACACCTAACCCATCATCATGCCACTGCAGCAGGGCTGGTGAAGGCTGATGCGCGCGCAGCCAGGTCAACTGCCGTGCCCGACCCCACACCTGGGCGCCGGCAGCCGCCGCATGACAAGCCCAAGTCGTGCCCGCCCCTACCGGGCCAGCAGCGCGTTGATGGCCTGCAGGTCGGCCGGCGCCAACTGGCCCGAGGCCTGGCGCAGGCGCAGGTTGCCCACCAGCACGTCGTAGCGGGCCTTGGCCAGGTCGCGCTGGGTGCTGAAGAGCTGGGCCTGGGAATTCAACACGTCCAGATTCACGCGCACACCCACCCGGTAGCCCAGTTGTGTGGCCTCCAGCGCGAGCTTGGACGACGCCTCGGCGGCCTCGAGCGCGCGCACCTGGGCCAGGCCCGACTGCACGCCGAAGTAGGCCACGCGCGTGGCCTGGGCCACGCCGCGGCGGGCCACGTCAACGTCGTTGCGCGAACGCTCTTCGAGCAGCAGCGTTTCTTTGATGCGGTTTTGCGTGGCGCCGCCGGTGTACAGCGGCCAGGTCATCTGCACACCCAGACTGGCGCTGGTGGTGGTGCCTGGCGCGAACACGGCCGAACCGCGGGCGTAGCCTGAACCCACCGAGCCGACGGCGTCCACGGTGGGCAGTTCGCCGGCGCGGGCCTTGGCGGTTTCGAGCGTGGCCACGTCCAGCCCGACACGGGCGCGGCGCACCGACGGGTGCTGGGTGTCGGCCACGGTGACCCATTCTTCTGGGTTGGCCGGCACGGGCGCGGGCAGCACCACGGGCACCTGCAACAGCTTGGGCACCACGCCGGCGCGGCCCACCAGTTGGTCCAACGCGATGCGCTTGGTGCGCAGGTCGTTGTCGGCGGCGATTTCCTGGGCCGTGCTCAGGTCGAAGCGGGCCTGGGCCTCGCGCGTGTCGGTGATGGTGGCGGTGCCGACCTCGAAGTTGCGTTTGGCCGAGGCCAACTGCTCGGTGATGAAGGTCTTGCTGGCGCGCGTGGTGGCCAGCGCGTCTTGCGCGGCCAACACGTCGAAGTAGGCCTGCGAGACGCGCAGGATGAGGTCTTGCTCGGCGCTGGCCAGGTCGGCCTGGGCGGTTTCGAGCGACTTGCGGGCCTGGGCGATGCTGATCTTGTTGGCACGGTTGAACAGCGGCATGCGCGCATTAACGGCGCCCTGGGCGCTGTCGGTGCCGCGTATGGCCACGCGGGGCGGGTCGGTCTGTGCGGTGCTGGTCGATGCAGTGGCGTTCACGGCCGGCCGGTCCAGGGCGTCGACCTGTGCTGCGCGGAATTCGGCCGAGGCCGCCTGCGCCTGGGCGCCCAGGAAGGTGGCGTCGTACAGCCGCGCCGCGTCGTAAAGCGCCTGGAGGTTCTGTGCCGAGGCCAGGCCCGGCAGGCCCAGCCCCAGCAGCATCGCTGCGGCCAGGGTGGAAAGCGGGTGACGGGGGGAGCGGTAGCGCATGCGGATTCCTTGGAGATTCTTCATGGGGCCGGCGCTGTGCCGTGGGCACCGCAGTGCCCGCCAGCAGGGGCCATGCCCAGGTTATAGGCGCCGGACACGACGGGTCGCACGTGGAATGCGACAGCCTGCGCCAGGGGCGGCTTGTGTGGTGGCCGGGACGCGACGGACGGCAGGTGCGGTAGACGCATCGGTGCGTTCAGAACTGGAAGCGCGAGGGCTCGCCAAATCCCTGCAAGCGCGGCGCCACGGTGTCGAACAGGTCCACGTCCGACCAGGCCGCGGGCCCGACACGGGTGAACAGGCGCGCGCGCATGATGGGCAGCTCGCCCACCACGGCCACCAGCCGGCCGCCAACCTTGAGCTGCTCGAGCAGCGCGCGCGGCACCGCGGCCACCGAACCCGACAGCACGATGGCGTCAAACGGCGCTTCAGCCGGCAGGCCGCGCGCGCCTTCCTCGGCGTTGACCTGCAGCACCTGCGCGCCCATCACACCGTTGCGCTGAAGGTTGTCGCGCGCCATCTGCACCAGCGCCGGGTGGCATTCCAGCGTGAAGACCTGCATCGTGCGGTGGGCCAACAGCGCGGCCATGAAGCCCGAACCGGCGCCGATTTCGAGCACGCGTTCGTGGCGCTGCAACTGCAGCTCTTGCAGCAGCCGTGCTTCGACCTTGGGCTCCAGCATGCACGGCCCCAGGGCGTCGCCTTCCAGCAGCGGCACCTGGGTGTCGACAAAGGCCAGCGCGCGCTTGGCCGGCGGACAGAAGTCTTCGCGCCTCACCGTGCCCAGCAGCGACAGCACGGCCTGGTCGAGCACCTCCCAGGGGCGGATTTGCTGCTCGATCATGTTGAAGCGGGCGATCTCGGTGTTCATGGTGTCTGTCGTGGCGCGTGTGGGGGGCTGCAAGCCGAAAAGTCATTCTAGGGTGGGCTGTCGCGCCAGCCGCGGCGGCGCACGCCAGCGCCTGCGTGCCCAGTTGGCCAGGTCGTCGAGGTAGCAGTAGATGACCGGCACCACCACCAGCGTCAGCAGCGACGAGGTGATGACACCACCGATCACTGCCTGGCCCATGGGCGCGCGCTGTTCGGAGCCTTCGGTCAGCGCAAACGCCAGTGGCACCATGCCGAAGACCATCGCCAGGGTGGTCATCAGGATCGGTCGCAGCCGCACTTGCGCGGCGTGCAGCAGGGCCTCGGTGCGCGCCATTCCTGCATCGCGCGAGCGGATGGCGAAGTCGATGAGCAGGATGGCGTTCTTGGTCACCAGCCCCATCAGCATGACGATGCCGATCACCGAGAACATGTTCAGCGTCAAGCCAAAGGCCATCAGCGCCAGCACCACGCCGATCAGCGTCAAGGGCAGTGAACTCATCAGCGCGATGGGCTGCAAAAAGCTCTTGAACTGGCTGGCCAGGATCATGTAGATGAAGACGATGGCCAGCGCCAGCGCGCCACCGGCATAGGCGGCCGAGTCCTGCATGTTCTTGGTCGAGCCGCCGAAGGAAAAGCGGTAGCCCGGCGGCCAGGCCACGCCGGCCAGCACGCGGCGGATGTCTTCTGACACCTCGCCCGAGCTTCGGCCCAGCGCGTTGGCGTCGATGTTGATTTCGCGGTTCAGGTCGCGCCGGTTGATCTGGTTGGGCCCCGTGGACGGGCGTACATCGGCCACCTGGCTCAGGCGCACGGTGCGCGCACTGCCGTCGGATGCCGTCAACACCAGCGGCAGGGTGGCCAGGTCGGCGGCGGAGTCGCGGTACTCGGGGCCCAGGCTGACACGCACGTCGTAGTTCTGGCCGTCGCTGGCTTTCCAGTTGCCCACCGACTGCCCGGCCACCAGCGTGCGCAAGGTGGTGGCCACGGCGTTGACGTTCAGGCCCAGGTCGGCCGCGGCGTCGCGTTTCACGTCCACCGCCAGGGTGGGCTTGTCGGGCTTGAGCGTGCTGTCCACGTCGACCAGGCCAGGAATGTCCTTCAGCCCGGCCAGCACCAGGCGCGACAGCCGTTCAAGTTCGCCCAGATCACTGCCCTGCAGCGAGAACTGGATGGACTTGCCGCCACCCAGGTCGGTGGTGCCGATGTTGGTGACGGTGATGCCGGGGATGCTTGAGAGCCGCTCGCGCATGGGCAGCGCCATCTGCGCCGTGCTGCGCTGGCGGTCCTTGCGGTCGACCAGGCGCACGTACACGGCGCCGTAGATCTTGCCCTGCGCAAAGCCGCTGTTGATGGTGGCCACCGTGTAGCGCACTTCGGGCAGCTCGCGCAGGGCGGCGTCGATCTGCTTGGCGCGTGACTCGGTCACTTCAAGTGACGAGCCCACCGGCGTGTAGAAGTTGATCTGCGTCTCGGAAAAGTCGGCTCTGGGCGCAAATTCCTTGCCCAGCGAGCCGGCCAGCACGAGGGCCAGTACAAAGGTGGCGAGTGCCACCGCCAGGGTCTTCAGCCGGTGTTCAAGCGACCAGGCCAGCAGCGCCTGATAGCCGCGCGAGAAAGCGTCCGTCAGCCGGTTGAAGGCGCCGGTGAGGCGGCCCAGGGTCTTGTCGTACAGCGTCGCAGGCCGTCCCTTTTGGGTGCCGTGGATGGCAGGGTCGTGCCAGACGCTGGACAGCATGGGGTCCAGCGTGAAGCTGACGAACATCGAGATCAACACCGCGGCGGCGATGGTGATGCCGAACTCGTGGAAGAACTTGCCGATGACGCCGCCCATGAAGCCAATCGGCAAGAACACCGCCACGATGGACAGCGTGGTGGCCAGCACCGCCAGGCCGATTTCTTGTGTGCCCTCCAGCGCCGCGTCATGCGGGCTCTTGCCCATCTGCACATGGCGCACGATGTTTTCGCGCACGACGATGGCGTCGTCGATCAACAGGCCCACGCACAGGCTCATCGCCATCAGCGTGATGGTGTTGATGGTGAAGCCAAAGATGTACATGAACAGGAAAGTGCCAATCAGAGAAATCGGCAGCGTGAGGCCCGTGATGACGGTCGAGCGCCAGCTGTTCAGGAACAAGAAGACGATCAGCACCGTCAGCAGCGCGCCTTCGATCAGCGTGCGCTGCACGTTGGCCACCGACACCCGAATGGCACGCGAGTTGTCGCGGTTGATCTCGGTCTTGATGCCAGCCGGCGTGAGCGTTTTCGCGGCGGCCAGCGCGGCTTTCAGGCCGTCCACCACTTCGATGGTGTTTTCGCCCTGGCTCTTCAGCACCGACAGCAGCACCGTGCGCTGGCCGTTGTACAGCGCCAGGCTTTCCACCTCCTGCGGGCCGTCGACCACCTCGGCCACCTGCCACAGCTTGACGGCCGTCAGCGTGCTGCCGGCGGTCTTGCGTGCCACCACGATGTCGCGGAAGTCGCGCGGTGTTTTCAGCCGGGCGTTGATCTGCACCACGCGGTCTTGCTCGCGCGAGCGGATGTTGCCCAAGGGCTGCTCCTGGTTTTCGCTGCGCAGGGCGGCCAGCACTTGTTCGCTGCTGACGCCCAGCGCCTCCATGGCGGCGGGCTTGAGATAGATGTTGACCTGGCGATCGATGCCGCCCACCACGCTGACCGAGCCCACGCCACGCACGTTTTCCAGCCGCTTTTGCAGCACCTGCGAGGCCCAGGTGGTGAGCTCTTGCGCGCCCAGTTTCGGGTCGGTGGCCAGCACGGCGACATTGAAGATGGGCGTGCTGGCCGGGTCGAAGCGCGAGATGCGCGCGTCCTTGACTTCTTCGCGCAGCAGTGGCTTGACGAGGGCGACCTTCTCGCGCACGTCTTCGGCGGCCGTGCGGCCGTCGATGTCGAGGTTGAATTAGATTAAGGTGACCGAGCTGCCTTCAAAAGAAAGCGAGAAAACCCCCCAGATGCCGGCC